>DASVHT010000410.1:0-5595 GCA_036382455.1 Dermatophilaceae bacterium | reverse complement strand
ACACCTCCTCGTAGTGCTCCACCGTTGGGAAGGGGTCGTAGAAGTGGTGGAGCAGCTGCCGCCACTCTTCGAACTGCGGTGAACGCCGAAACCCTTCCACGTGATCTTCCAGTCGCTCCCACTCCACGAGCAGAAGGTAGGTGTGCGGCCGTTCCAGGCACCGCCCAAGCGACACCTGCACGCACCCGGGCATCGCCGCGATGATCGGTTTGGCCTTGACGAATGCTGCTTCGAAGTCGCGCTCAAGGCCGCGCCGAACGGTGAGCAGCGCGTGTTCGAGGATCATGTGTGCATCCTGCCCCAGGCGGCGCCCTGGGAACAGCGGATGGGCGTCACCTTAGGAGATGAGGCCCACGGCCCGCATGGCGCTGTTCAGCCGGGGCTCCGCGAACGCGGCGGCCCGGTCGCGACCGGCTTCGAGCAGCTCGTCCACCCCGTGCGGGTCCGCCACCAGCTCGGCATACCGTTGCTGCACCGGCTCGAGGAGAGCCACGACGGCGTCCGCGGTGTCCCTCTTCAGGTCCCCGTATCCCGAGTAGCTCGCCGCCACAACGGCTGGCGCGGTGCCGTTGCAGGCGCCGAGAATCTCCAGGAGGTTCGTGACACCTGGCTTGGTCGAGTCATCGTGTCGCACCTCGCTGCCAGAGTCCGTGACTGCCCGCATCACCTTGCGGCGCAACACATCCGGACTGTCGAGCATGCGGAGGACACCAGGGGCTTCGTCGGGGTCGGACTTGCTCATCTTCGCCGTAGGGGTCTGCAGATCCCGCACTCGGCCGACGCTCTTCGCGGCGTGGAGCTCGGGCACGACAAACGTGTGGCCGTAGGTGCGGTTGAACCGGATCGCCAGGTCACGGGTCAGCTCCACGTGTTGGTCCTGGTCGCCACCGACCGGGACCTGGTGGGCGCCGTACAACAGGATGTCTGCGGCCATGAGGCATGGGTAGGTGAAGAGCGCAGCCCGGGTCATCGGCTTGCCGCGTCCCTTCTCCTTGAACTGCACCATCCGGGAGAGTTCGCCGACGTATGCCGTGCACTCCAGCAGATAGGCCAGCCGTGCATGTGCCGGAACGGCCGACTGGATGAAGACCGACTCGGGCGGCACACCCGATGCCAGCAGCAACTGGGCCGTTTCGCGGGTCAGGGTCGATAGCCGCCTCGGATCGTGCTGGGTCGTCATGGCGTGCAGGTCCGCCACGAAGTAGAAGGCGGGCTCATCGGTCGCATCCGCAAAGCGGCGAAGGGCACCGAGGTAGTTGCCGAGGGTCAGCTGGCCCGATGGAGTGATGCCGGAGACGGAAGTCATGGGAGTGCCTTTCGATGAAGGCCCCGCCGAGAACCGTTCGGCCTACAAGGAAAAGGGCCGCCTCGACGAGGCGGCCTGGGTTTGCGTGCGCAACAGGATGGACCGCCGGGTCAGACGGGCCACCACTGGGTGCTCACGGTGTGGATCATGTGTCGACTGTAGTCCTTCGCTGTGCTCTCGATCCGCGCCGGCGCAGGCTGATCACGCGACCGGCGCGACGTGCAGCTCCAGGAAGTCGTGCACGTGCAAGAGCCCGAGGATCTTGCGCTCAACGACCCGGATCTCGCGCCGGGTCTCGTCGTGGAACAGCCGCGGCTCAGTGAGCTCGATGTGGCGACGGCGGGTGAGCAGCTCGCATCCACCGGCGGCGATAACGTTCTTCACCCAGTCGGTGTCCGCCCCGTAGGTCAGAGCCAGGACATAGCGGTCACCCGGACGGGGGAAGACATTGACGGGCGTTTGGTACACCCTGCCGGACGACCTTCCAGCGTGGACCACGACGCCCAGCCCCGGCAGCCACGGGGCCAGCCTCCGGGTGACCTTGTTCAGGGCGACCTTGTTGACGAGGCGCATCCCGTCGGGCATCGGCATGAGCTCACGTTACCTGCGCGATGACCCACGTATCTGGCACGATGCGCACATGGGGATCTCGAAGAAGCTGTTGTCCGATGGTGAGCACGTCGTCGTGAGTGTCCGAACGCATCCCAAGGCGCTGATCGGGCCGGTCGCGCTGCTCATTCTGGTGGTGGCCGGCGTCATCACCGCCGCGATGATGCAACCCGACAACTCCATCGTTGCTCTTGTTGCGGGCGTCGTGGCCGTGCCAGTGGTGGTTGTCTGGGTTCTCATCCCATTCCTGCGCTGGATGACCTCGACCTACACCGTGACCAACCGGCGGCTGATCACCCGTGGCGGCATCCTGACCCGCACCGGCCGTGACATCCCTCTGTTCCGCATCAACGACGTGGCCTACGAGAAGGGCATGCTCGACCGGCTCCTTGGCTGCGGCACCCTGGTCATCTCCGACGCCTCAGAGAAAGCCGGGCTGGTCCTGCCCGACATCCCCAACGTGGAGCAGGTTCATCTTCAGATCTCGGACCTGCTCTTCGCCAGGGACGACGGCAAAGACGACGATGGCAGCCACGTTCCCGGCGAACCGCCACGCAACAACCAGCCGTAGAAGCCGCTTCGGGCGGGCCGAGCTCTGCTGACGGCCACGGTTGCGGCATACGGACTGCTCGTTGCTTGTGCCCGCTCAAACCAGCTGGGCGATCGAGACCTCGCGGCTGGCGGCGGCTCTGGCCTCGGCGGCCGCGTGGGCCGTGTCTAGCTCACCGTGCTCGCGCCACCAGTTCTGACCTGACTCGGGCAGGGTGTAGATCGGGTCGTAGTAGACGAACTCGCGCGAGAGGGCTTCGGTGTCAGCGCCCTCTATCGAGGTGCGGTAGTTCTTACGCCAGAATGACATCCCGCGTTCCTTGTCGTACGAGTCAGCCTGGTTGACCCAGCGCTTGCCCACGAACGGCACGTCGCAGACGACGCGTGGCGTGGCAAAGCCCGGGAGGTAGCCCATGATGTCGTGCTGCAGTCGCTGCGCCTCGGCCAGCGAGAGACGCCAGTGCTCGGCGAAGGGGATCATGTCGCACATGTAGAAGTAGTAGGGCGTGATCCCCGCGTCGTCCTGCATGACGAAACACAGATCCAGCAGCTGCTCGGCCGTGTCGTTGACACCTCGCAGGAGGACCCCCTGGTTGCGGACGTCGCGGACACCCGCGTCCCGCATCGCCCTGACGGCAGAGGCAACGGCAGGGGTCACCGACTGGGCGCTGTTGATATGGGTGTGGATCGCCAGGGAGACGCCACGCTCGCGGGCCTTCGCCGCGACCCGGCCAACGCCCTCGACAACGTCATCGGCGAGCCAGTGCTGTGGCAGGCCCATCAGTGCCTTGGTGGCCAGGCGGATGTCGCGGATGTTGTCGATCTCGAGCAGGCGGTCCAGGAACGCCTCGAGGTTCTTCCACGGCATGTTGGCCACGTCGCCACCGGAGACGACCACGTCGCGCACCGAAGGGTTTTCGCGCAGGTACTTGATCATGCCGTCATAGCGGTCGACCGGCTTGAGGCCGAACTTGAGCTTGGGGATGACCGGGGTGGAGTTTCCGACCAGGTCCATACGGGTGCAGTGCCCGCAGTACTGCGGGCAGGTCGGCAACAGCTCGGCCAACACCTTGGTGGGATAGCGGTGAGTAAGGCCCTCGACAACCCACATGTCGTGCTCGTGCAACGAGTCCCGGGTGGAGTAGGGGTGGCTCGGCCAGTCCACGCGCCGGTCGCTGAAGACGGGCAGCATGTAGCGGCGCACGGGATCGGCGTAGAACGCCCGGGTGAACTCCTCGCCGGCGCGGGGGACGAAGTCCTGGGACGCACTCACGCAGGGGACCATCGTGTTCATCATCTGCGGGGGCACGAGCATGGACATCGTGGCCCGCTCGGCCTGGTCCCGCTCGAGATCGGCATAGAACGCGTCCGTGAGCAGATCGCCCATCAGGGCCCGGAGGCCCTTGATGTTCTTGATGGAGTTCAGCCTCTGCCAATGGGCACTGGCCCAGTCGGCCGCCGTAACGTGGCGCCATCCGGGCAGGCGGGTCCAGTCGGGCTCCACCAGCTTGTGGCGCATGTAAGCGTAGGGCTGCTCGATCTTTGTGTGCATAATTGACATGATACGGGAGACCTTGCGGTGTCGGTATCACCGCACCGCAAGATCTCTCTGTATGGACACGAAACCAGGAGGAACCAGTGAGTATGCCGGCCGTCCGAACCGAGAGCTCACCGGTGGGACTGCACCGTGTCCTCGAACCCTCGGGAGACCAGATCACGCTGCCCCAGGCCGCCGAGCGACTCGACACCTCGCCGCAGATCTGGCCCGATGAGGTTCGCATCGACATCGAGACTTTGAACCTTGATGCCGCCTCCTATCGCCAGCTCTCGGGCGCACACCAGCTTCCGGGCGGGGGAACCGATGGCCCAGCGGTGAAGGCCGAGGTCCTGGACATCGTGGCGATGCGCGGCAAGATGCAGAACCCGGTCACCGGCTCTGGCGGCATGCTCATCGGGACGGTCGCCGAGGTCGGCCCGCTCAGCCCGCTGGGGCTCGCCGTCGGCGATCACGTCGCGACGTTGGTGTCCCTCTCGTTGACGCCGTTGCGGATCACCGACGGCCTGGCGCGATGGGACGGTCTGGGGGAGCGGGCACCCGCTTCCGGTCACGCGATCCTGTTCGGGCGCTCGATCGCGGCAGTGCTGCCGGACGACCTCGACCCTGAGCTCGCGTTGATGGTGATGGATGTCTGCGGCGCACCGGCCCTCGTGTCCCGGCTGGTCCGCGAATACAGCGCGAGGGGTGACGCGCCATCGGTGCTCGTTCTTGGGGGAGCCGGCAAGTCGGGTTCCATGTCCCTTGCCGCGGCCCAGGACGCAGGTGCCGGACGCCGTATTGCTGTGGTGCCCAACGAACGAGAGGCGAGGATGCTTCAGGGCACCGGTCTGGCCGATCAGGTGGTGATCGCGGACGCCCGCTCACCACTTGGCCTCTCCAGTGCTGTCGAGGCGGCGGGCGGAGCCGCGGACATCACCGTCGTCTGTGTCGACGTCCCGGGGTGCGAGCAGCCGGCGCTGCTGTCCACAGCTCAGGGCGGCACGGTGGTCTTCTTCTCGATGGCCACGAACTTCGCGGCGGCTGCGTTGGGGGCTGAGGGTCTGGCAGCTGATGTGCGGATGCTGGTCGGCAACGGCTACGTGCCCGGCCACGCTGACTACGCGCTGAAGCTGTTGCGTGACAACGCCTCGGTGCGGGGGCTGTTCGAGGGCCGGCTCGGGCGCGAGCAGACTGAGGCCTCGTGAGCAGCGAAGCGACATCGTCACCCACCTCCACGCTGTATCGCGGCGGGGTCGTCTACAGTCCGGCCGACCCGCTCGCGACCGCCATGCTCGTCTCCGATGACCAGATCGCCTGGATCGGGTCTGAGGAAGCGGCAGCCGGTCTCGCCGACGGCGTAGGACAGGTCGTCGACCTCGCCGGCGGTCTGGTCACGCCCACCTTCGTCGATGCCCACGTACACGTGTCCGCAACCGGCATGACGTTGCGCAGCGCCGCACTCACCGACGTTCGCTCGCTTCAGGAGGCCCTCACCAGGATCGAGGACGCTGCCCGTCGGCGTGCGGGGCGACCGGTCTACGCCCCCGGCTGGGACGAGCGGGACTGGCCCGAAGGCCGCGCGCCGAGCGCCCAG
>DASVHT010000409.1:0-3362 GCA_036382455.1 Dermatophilaceae bacterium | reverse complement strand
CCCCTCGCCGATCGACGTGCCGTACGCCGCCAGGGACAGCGCGAAGTCGGCCGGCGTCCCGATCCAGCCGGGTAGTCAGGACGTCAGCGTCAGCGTGACCGTGGTCTTCACGATGCGCTGAGCCTGGCCTCAGTCCTTCAGCCCGGGGAAGTCGGACTCCCAGAACTCCATCGCGCTGGCCCGGCTCGAGTCCTCCATGCCGGCACCGTGTGCGTCGTCCTCGCGTCCACGCAGCTCGACACGGCGGATCTTGCCGGAGATGGTCTTGGGCAGATCGGCGAACTCGATCCGACGCACGCGCTTGTACGGCGCAAGATGCGTCCGCGCATAAGCCAGGATCGACTCAGCGGTCTGCGCCGTCGGTGCGTAACCAGGTGCAAGAACGACAAACGCCTTCGGCACGGCCAGGCGGGTGGGGTCCGGCGAGGGCACCACGGCTGCCTCGGCAACCGCCGGGTGCTCGATCAGCACGGACTCGAGCTCGAAGGGACTGATCCGGTAGTCCGAGGCCTTGAACACGTCATCCGCGCGTCCGACATAGGTGATGTAGCCACGAGCATCACGGGAAGCTATGTCCCCCGTGTGATAAGCGTCGTCCCTCATCGACTCGGCGGATCGCTCTGCGTCGCCCCGGTAGCCGACCATCAGGCCCACCGGGCGCCCCTGAGGGCCGGTCAGACGCAGGCAGAGCTCACCCTCGGCCCCGGCACCGACCCGCTCCTCACCGGTTGCCGGGTCGAGCAGGACCACGTCGTAACCAGGCAAGGTGCGCCCCATCGAGCCGGGCACGACCTCTTGGCCGGGGCTGTTGCCCACCTGTGCCGTTGTCTCCGTCTGGCCGAACCCGTCCCGGATCGTGACCCCGAGCCCGTCCTGCACCTGTTGGATGACCTCGGGGTTGAGCGGCTCGCCGGCCCCGACCATCTCCCGAAGGGAGAGTCGCTCTCGCCACGGAGCCAGGTCCTGCTGGATAAGCATCCGATAGACGGTCGGCGGGGCACAGAAGGTGGTGACCGACTCGTCCGCCATGGTCTGGAGCAGTGCCGCAGCGTCGAAACGTGGCTGGTTCACGACCAGGATGGTGGATTCGGCGTTCCACGGAGCGAAGAAGGATGACCACGCGTGTTTGGCCCACCCCGGCGAGGACACGTTCAGATGGACGTCGCCCGGTTGCAGCCCGATCCAGTACATCGTCGACAGATGCCCGATCGGGTAGGACAGGTGGGTGTGCTCGACAAGCTTGGGTTCGGCGGTCGTGCCCGATGTGAAGTAGAGCAGCAGGGTGTCGTCGCCGCCAGCGGACTCCGAAGGCGCGAATCCGGTTGTTGCAGAATATGACTCGCTGTATGCCGTCCAGCCCGGGACAGGCTCGCCGACGGCGATGCGCGTGTAGTCGCCACCCACGTCGTCGAACTTGGCAGCGTCTGTCGAGGCGGTGACGACATGTCTCACGTGACCCCGCCTGATGCGGTCGTCCAGGTCAGCGGAGGTCAGCAGTGTCGTGGCCGGGATCACCACCACGCCGAGCTTGATACAGCCCAGCAGCGTCTCCCAGAGCTCCACCTGGTTGCCCAGCATCAGCAGCAGCCGATCGCCCTTGACCGCACCGAGGGCGGACAGCCACGACGCGATCTGCGAGGAGCGGGCCGACATCTCGGTGTACGTCACCGAATGGCCTGTCCCATCGGCCTCGACGAGCCTCAGGGCGACCCGGGCTCCGGTCGTGGGGTCGGCCGCAACCCGGTCGAACCAGTCGATGGCCCAGTTGAACTCCTGAGGCCGCGGTGGCGCGTATGCACCCACTGCCCGGTCGTAGTCGGTCCTTGTCGAGAGAAGGAGGTCTCGGGCATTGCGGAACTGTGCGTACGCATCGGCCATGACCCGACCTTAGTCACAGCGGGTGGCGGTGTCTCTGGCTGCGACATGCCCGATTCTGGAGCATCGACGCGAGCGCCGAAGCAAGGACCGGGGCGAGTCTGACATCCTGAAGCCATGACCGACACGGCCGCTCTCCCCGACACCTATCCGACACGCTGGGAGGCCGACGTGGTCCTGCGGGACGGGTCAGTGGCCCATGTGCGTCCGATCATGCCTGCCGACGCTGACGCCCTTCGCCGGTTCCATGCGGGACAGTCCGCCGAGTCCATCTATCTGCGCTTCTTCGCCCCGTTGAAGACGCTCAGCGACAAGGACGTGGCTCGGTTCACCGAGGTTGACCACGACTGGAGGGTCGCTCTCGTGGCCACGCTGCGTGGGGAGATCATCGGGGTCGCCCGGTATGACCGGCTGGACTCGACGACGGCCGAGGTCGCCTTCCACATCTCTGACGCCCAGCAGGGCAAGGGAGTGGGGTCGGTCCTGCTCGAGCACCTGGCAGCGATCGGTCAGGAACGGGGGGTCGCCAAGTTCGTGGCTGACGTCCTGCCGCAGAACCGCAAGATGATCCAGGTCTTCACCGAGGCCGGGTACGACGTCAACTACCACTTCGAAGACGGTGTGATCGCGGTGGCCCTTCAGATCGAGCCGACGGCTCAGTCCCAGGCGGTCCGCATGTCGCGCGAGCACCGCGCTGAGGCCCTGAGCGTGCGCTCGATGCTGTTTCCCGACTCGGTCGCCGTTGTCGGTGCGGGCCGCCGGGCCGACTCGATCGGTCACCAGCTCCTGAAGAACATCCTGGCCGCCGGTTTCACCGGCCCGGTCCACGCCGTCAACAACGAGGCCCGGGAGGTGCTGGGACTCAAGGCCTACTCAAGGGTCAGTGATATCCCAGGCCACGTCGACCTGGCCGTTGTCGCAGTCCCTGCCGAGTCGGTGCTGGACGTCGTCGAGGACTGCGCTGCTGCCGGCGTGAAGACCTTGCTTGTGGGGTCCGCCGGTTTCGCCGAGTCGGGGCCGGAAGGTGAGCAGCGCCAGCATGAGCTGTTGAGGACCGCGCACGAGAGCGGCATGCGGGTGATCGGTCCCAACTCCTTCGGCCTGATCAACTCTCACCCCGATGTCCGGCTGAATGCCTCCCTTGCCCCGGTGCTGCCACCGGCGGGGCACCTCGGCCTGTTCTCCCAGAGCGGCGCGCTCGGCATCGCCGTGCTCGCCGACGCCGCCAAACGCAACCTCGGCATCTCGATCTTTGCCTCGGCCGGCAACCGCGTCGATGTCTCGGGCAACGACCTCATGCAGTACTGGATCGACGACGACGACACCCGCGTGGTCGGTCTCTACCTGGAGTCGATGGGCAACCCGCGCAAGTTCTCCCGGATCGGGCGACAGCTTGCCCTGCGCAAGCCGGTCATCGTCGTCAAGTCCGGGATCAGCTCGTACAGCGTCCCGCCCGGTCACGAGGCCCGCGCCACCCGGGTACCGCC
>DASVHT010000408.1:0-13693 GCA_036382455.1 Dermatophilaceae bacterium | reverse complement strand
ATAGATGCACCAGTCGGGACACTCGCGCGAGCACAACATGCAGCTGGTGCAGTTCTCCTCGAGCAGCGCAATGACGCCTCTGGTGCGCGGCGGCAGCTGAGGTTCCACGTCGGGGTACTCCGCCGTGTGGGTTGGCCTGGCCAGTGTCCTGGCGGTCATGGCCAGTCCCTTGATCAGGCCGGGAATGACGCTGTGGGCTTTGGGCGGGGGTCCTTGTGAATGCTGGTGATCGGTCATCGTGAGCTCAACACCACCCATACTGCGGTCAGGGCCAGCTGCGCCAGCGCAACGGGGACGAGAACAAGCCAGGCCAGACGCTGAAGCTGGTCCTCACGCACGCGCGGCCAGGACACGCGCAGCCAGATGATCACCACGGAGATGATCGCGCTCTTGGTCAGCGTCCACACCGCGCCCAGCGAGTCCGAGAACGGACCGTGCCACCCGCCGAGGAAGAGGACGGTGAACAACAAGGACATCACGACGATGCCGGCATACTCGGAGAGCATGAAGAATGCGAACCGCAGCCCGGAGTACTCGGTCAACGGCCCCATCACGATCTCAGGCTCGGCGACCGGCATGTCGAACGGCGTCCGCTTGAGCTCGGCGACAGCAGCGATGAGGAAGACGAACGCGCCGGGGAGCTGCCAAAGCAACCACAGCGGGTGCCACGCGCTGACGATGCCCGTCAGGGACAACGTCCCCGCCGCGAGGGCGACCGACGCCGCCGACAGCACCATGGGAAGCTCGTAGCTCAGCAGCTGCGCGGCAGCGCGCATGCCACCGAGCAGGGAGTACTTGTTGGCGCTGGACCAGCCCGCCATCAAGACGCCCAGGATGCCGACGGCAGTTGCCGCAAGGACGAACAGCACGCCGGCGCTGAGGTCTGCGGCGACCATCGTCTTGGAGAGCGGGATGACGGAAAAAGCCACGAGATACGGAGCCAGTGCGATGGCGGGCGCCAGCTTGAACACCCAGCGGTCGGCGTCACGCGGCGTGACGTCCTCCTTCTGGACGAACTTGACGGCGTCGGCGACCAGCTGTGCCCAGCCGTGGTACCCGCCGGCATACATCGGGCCCAGCCGGCCCTGCATGTGCGCCATCACCTTGTGTTCGGTCTGACCAACAACCAAGGACATGACGACGAATGCCAGCAGCACGATCACCAGACGCAGAACCACCTCGAGCACCGGGTTCACCGGGGTCCCCAGGTGCTGTCCGGCACTCCGGGTGGCGCGACCTTGCGACGGCCGGGCTTCGCGGCGTGTGACTCCCCGCTCGGCGGACCTCCCTCACCACTGCCTTCGCCCGGCTCCTTGGCGCCTGGCCATGGCTTGCTCGCCCGGGACGCAAGGACAAAGGACTTGCGCAACGGCGTGCCCTCAAAGCCATTCGGCAGTAACAACGGTCGCAGTCCCGAGCCGCTGCCGTCGTCGAATCCCTCGAAGTCGATGCCGAACATCTCGTAGGTCTCACGCTCATGCCACGCCGCTCCGGCCCACAGGCCGGTCGCGCTGGCGGCAGGCTTACCGACTGGCACCCGAGTTCGGACGAGGACTCGCCTCAGTGCACCCCTGCCGGTTGAGCTGTTCATGAGGTGGCAGACGAGGTCGAAGCCTGGGTTCTCCTCGGCGTCCGTCTCGTCGACGGCGGTGAGCCAGTCGAAGAAGTCGAAACCCTCGTGGCGGGCTGTCGTCAGCGCCGCCGTCCACTCAAGCAGGGGAACGTCGCGGCAGGGGGTCTCGGTCACGACTGCTCTCCACCGGTATCGGGACCGGTCACCTGTGGCTTGGTCAGCAAAGCACGAGTGACCTCGCCTGCCGCAGCGTGGCGCGACCCGGCATACTTCGCACGAAGTGCCTTGTTGGACAACGTCTCTGACGCGATCTTCTCCTGCAGATGGACAATGCCCTGCAGGAGGGCCTCTGGCCGCGGCGGGCAGCCCGGCACGTAGACATCGACCGGGAACAGCTGGTCGGCACCCTTGGTGACACAGTAGGAGTCCCAGTAGGGACCGCCGCTGTTGGCGCAGGCTCCGAACGAGATGACGTACTTGGGCTCGGGCATCTGGTCGTACAGTCTGCGGATCACCGGGGCCATCTTGTCCGTGACCGTGCCCGAGACGACCATCAGGTCTGCCTGGCGTGGGCTGGGTGCGAAGGGGATGACCCCCAGACGGATGAAGTCATGCCTCGCCATGGACGCGGCGATGAACTCGATGGCGCAGCAAGCCAGCCCGAAGTTGAACACCCACAGGCTGTAGCGCCGGCCCCAGTTGAGGACCACCTTGATCGGGCGGGGTGCATCGCCGGTGATCGGCCCGATGCGGGGCATGGGCAGCTGAACCGTCACGAAGTCTCCACGGCGTTCGAAGTCTGTAGATCCACGGACATCAGATCCACCGGAGCAGGCCGCGCCGGGCGGCGTGGGCCAGGCCAACCAGGAGCACGCCGATGAAGATGCCCATCTCCGCCAGCGACGCCGCACCGAGATCGGCGCTACGGATCACCGTCGCCCAGGGAAAGAGATAGACCGCGTCGACGGCAAAGATCAGGTAGAGAAAGGCAAAGAGGAAGTAGCGCACATTGGTCTGCGCCCACCCCTGCCCAACGGGGTCAACACCGCACTCATAGGTCTTGAGCTTCGCGGTTGTGGGCGCCGCTGGCGCAAACAGCCGACCGGCCACCATGGCTGCGAGGAATAGGAATCCGCCGGCGAGGACGGCTCCAGCAACGGTCAGGTATGGGGACACGGCGCACAGCCTACCCAGAGGCATCCCGGTCGATTCGTCGGGCACCGACACGGCGACGCCGAGAGGCGGGGCAACCTGATGCGGACGAGGGGTAGCTCCGCGGAACGGGTGTCGCGGCGGCGTCAGCTCTCAGAGGCGCCTGGCACCTCGACGCTCGAGGGTACAGACCACTCGGGGGGAGCCGCTGGCTTCACGGACATGCCATCCGAGGCAACCCGAGGCACGAACGACCCAACCGAGCTGCGTGAGTGAAGGGCGAAGGTGAGGATCATGCCGGCCCCACCGCCGGGCGCGTGAGACGCCTGCATCGTGCCACCGCGCGCTTGCGCGAGCGCTTGCACGATGCTCAGACCCAGTCCGGTTCCGGCGAGGCGGTCCTCCGTGACCAAGCCCGATTCCTTGCCCGCCGCCGCTGCCGTGGTCGTTGCGGGCGGCAGCACCTTCTCATCGTCGTTGATTGCGACGATCTGCTGGTCGGTGAGGCCGACGCCGGTGTCGAACACGCCCACGACGACATGGTCGAGCCTGCGAGATCCCACCAGCCGGATCGTGTCACCCACCGACGTGTAACGGATGGCGTTCTCCACCAGTGTGTCCAGGCCGGTACGCAGCCGCTCGGGCGAGCCCACGACGCGCCCGGCCTGGGCGTCCAGCACCCATTGACGGTCCGCCACAACCTGCCAGCGCTCCACCGCCTGCGCCATCACCTGGTCGATGTCGACCATCTCGTTGGTCGTGTCATCCTGCAGGAGGATCATCCGGATCAGTCGATCGCTGACCCGCGAGAGTCGTTCGAGCTCGTCGCCCACCACGGCGAGGTCCTGCTGGCTGTCGGGCTCGGTCGCCCGTGTCTGCAAGAGCTCGACGTACCCCCGGGCGATGGTCAAGGGGTGCGCAGCTCGTGGGACGTCAGCCGCATCAGCTGTTCGCGGTCGAGGGCGGCCTGGACATCACGTTCAGCAAGTCTGGTCACTTCGGCCAGCGCGGCCTGTCGGCGACGGACGTGCCACACCATCAGCAGCGCGAGCAACAACATCAGCGGGATCTCGGTCGTCTCGTCCCAGCCGATGATGCTCAACGTCCAGCTGCGTTCGAGGACGGCACCCGACGCGAGCGTGTACCAGGCCAGGGCCGTGACCAGCTGCCACCTTCCCCAGGTGCCAAGCCCGAAGGCGAGGGCGAAGCCGGCCCAGCCCAGGTGATAGGGGATGGTCTCCTGACCGGGTCGCATGAACATGACGATCACGCAGCCAACTGCCCACACCGTCCACGCAGCAAGCAGGTGACGGCGGCCGAACGAGGCGACGACGGCCAAATCGTTGCCCTCTACGCCCTCACTCGTCGTAGAAGCAGTATCCAGCGCCGCGCACCGTCTCGATTGGGGGCGTGGGCTGGATCTTCGAGCGCAGACGGCCCACACACACGTCGACGACGTTGCTGCCGGGGTCGAAGTCCAGGTCCCAGATGTCGTGGAGCAGCTCCACGCGTGAGCACACGTCGTTGGCGCGCCGCATGAGGTGGGCGAGCAGAGCGAACTCGCGCTCAGTCAGGCCAACCGGTCCGTTCGCGGTCACAGCCCGGCGGCGGTGCAGGTCCAGCTGTACGCCGCCGGCCTCGAGGTAGCGCTGCTCCCCAGGCCGTGATGGCGATTGGTCGCGCAGGTGCCGGCGGATACGGGCGGACAGCTCCATCGTGGAGAAAGGCTTGACGACGACGTCCACCGCACCCCGGTCGAGCGCCTGGATCCGAGCCGAGATCTCGGTGACAGCGGTCAGCACGATGACGGGCGGGCTGGATTCGCGCTCCTTCAGCACACGGAGCACGTCGAGCCCGCTTCGACGCGGCATGGCGAGGTCGAGCAGGGTCATGTCCACATCACGAGCGTCGAGCTGGTTCAGCCCAGCCTGACCATCAGACGCCTCGTAGACGGTGTGGCCCTGGGCCGAGAGCGAGCGGTTCAGGACCGTACGGATGCGCGGCTCATCGTCCACGACAAGCAAGTGAGCCATGTGTCACCACGTTGCTTCAGCGGTGCGCGACGCATCGCGAGCATGGGGAGAAGAAGCGTCGACGTGCCGGGGGAATGGGACCAGCGCCGCTCGCCAAAAAAACCGAGAAGGCCCATGTGCCACCCCTGTTGATCGCGCAGGCAAGTCTGAACGGCCCACCTAGGCAAGGAAATGTACTGCCCGAGGGAAGTACCTGGTAAGGACGCGAGGGGGTAATAGCTCGTTCGATGCCCAAGTCCACCCATCGTGACTAGAGACTTCTAGCCACGATGGGCTATGACGTGCGGCGGCTGGGTGTGATGGAGGCATCTGGGGCGCTGGCGCCTTCCTCGCCGAGCTCACCTCACACAACCTGCACCCCCCTGGCGTCGGGCGGTCCGGTGGCACGCCGCAGCCTGCCTCGATCACCGATCACATGCGGGGTCCAGATCGCGGACTCGCTCGGTCCACCATTTGGGCTGGAGGTAGCATAATCGCAGCCCCAACGCGATAGGGACGTATTGGGACATCCCGAGAAGTCTGGTGAGAACGCACGTATGAGCAGCAAGCGAGTTCAGAGTCTTGACAGTGTCGTCATTCGATTCGCCGGGGATTCAGGTGATGGCATGCAGCTCACCGGGGACCGCTTCACCTCCGAGACAGCGGCGCTGGGCAACGACCTGTCCACATTACCCAACTACCCCGCTGAGATCCGCGCCCCCGCAGGCACGATTCTTGGTGTCTCGAGCTTCCAGCTGCATTTCGCCGACCACAACGTCCTGACCCCTGGCGATGCGCCTGACGTGCTGGTCGCGATGAACCCGGCCGCGCTCAAGGCCAACCTGGGCGACTTGCCGCGCGGGGCCATGATCATCGTCAACACCGACGAGTTCACCAAGCGCAACTTGGCCAAGGTCGGCTATGACGTCTCCCCTGTGGAGGATGGCAGCCTCGACAGCTACCACGTTCATCCGCTCGGCCTGACCTCCATCACCGTCGACGCGCTCGGCGACTTCGACCTGTCCCGCAAGGAGAAGGAGCGGGCCAAGAACATGTTCGCGCTCGGTCTCCTGTCGTGGCTGTACACACGCCCGACCGCCGGCACCGAGCAGTTCCTGAAGAACAAGTTCGGGTCCAAGCCCGAGATCCTGGAAGCGAACCTCGCAGCCCTGCATGCCGGCTTCAACTATGGCGAGACCACAGAAGACTTCGCCGTCACGTACGAGATAGCACCTGCCACGATGAAGGCCGGCACCTACCGCAACATCATCGGCAACACGGCCCTCGCCTATGGCCTGGTGGCTGCGGCTCACCGAAGCGGACTGCCGCTGGCCCTTGGCGCATACCCGATCACGCCGGCCACCGACATCCTGCATGTGCTCGCGAAGCTGAAACGGTTCGGCGTCATCACGATGCAGGTCGAGGACGAGATCGCCGGAGTCGGCACTGCGATCGGAGCCTCGTACGGCGGGGCCCTGGGCGTCACAGCCACGTCCGGTCCGGGGGTTGCCCTCAAGTCCGAGGCCATCGGCCTTGCGGTGATGCTGGAGCTGCCCCTCGTGATCGTGGACGTCCAGCGCGGTGGCCCTTCGACGGGACTGCCGACCAAGACCGAGCAGTCCGACCTGCTACAAGCGATGTACGGACGCAACGGCGAGTCCCCCTGCGCGATCATCGCCCCCCAGTCCCCGGGAGACTGCTTCGACGCCGCCTTCGAAGCCGTCCAGATCGCCACGACCTACCGGACCCCCGTGTTCGTGCTCTCGGACGGCTATCTCGCCAACGGCTCCGAGCCGTGGCTCATCCCTGACGTCGCCGAACTTCCCACCATCGACATCGACTTCACCACGGAGCCCAATGACGTTGATGTCAATGGCGATCCGGCGTTTCACCCGTACCTGCGGGATCCCGAGACCCTCGCCAGGCCGTGGACCGTCCCCGGCACCGCTGGCCTCGAGCACCGTATCGGCGGCATCGAGAAGGCCGACATCACCGGCGACCTCTCCTACGACCCCGACAACCACGACACGATGACGCGTCTGCGCCAGGCCAAGATCGACGGAATCGCCAAGAGCCTCCCCGACCTGGTGGTGGACGACCCATCCGGCGAAGCGGACATCCTCATCCTGGGCTGGGGGTCGACCTACGGTCCGATCGCGGAAGCCATCCGGTTGGTGCGCAACGACGGTGTCAATGTCGCCCGCGCCCATCTTCGCCATCTCAACCCCTTCCCAGCCAACCTCGGTGAGGTGCTCAGCGGGTACCAGCAGGTGATCGTGCCCGAGATGAACCTCGGCCAGCTAGCCATGATGCTGCGGGCCAAGTACCTCGTGGACGTGCAGTCCTACACACAGGTGCGCGGGCTGCCCTTCACCTCTATCGAGCTCGCGAGCGTCCTGACCAAGGCCACAGCCAACCTGAGCGGAGCCACCCGATGACCACCATCGACCTAGGTATGCCGGGTGCTGGCACCCTTGGGGTACCTCATCTGCACGATGACGAGCCCGCGCAGAACAAGAAGGACTTCGCCAGCGACATGGAGCCCCGCTGGTGCGCGGGTTGCGGTGACTACTCGATCCTCGCAGCGGTCCAGGGATTCCTGCCCGAGCTCGGGCTCAAGCGCGAGAACATCGTCTTCGTCTCCGGCATCGGATGCTCCTCGCGTTTCCCGTTCTACCTCAACACCTACGGAATGCACTCGATCCACGGCCGTGCGCCGGCCATCGCGACCGGCTTGGCCACGGCACGGCAGGACCTGTCGGTGTGGGTCGTCACCGGCGACGGTGACGCACTGTCCATCGGTGGCAACCACCTCATCCACGCGATGCGGCGCAACGTCAACCTCAAGATCCTGCTGTTCAACAACAGGATCTACGGACTGACCAAGGGTCAGTACTCCCCCACCTCCGAGTTCGGCAAGATCACCAAGTCGTCTCCGTTCGGCTCCGTCGACCGACCTTTCAACCCGGTCTCACTGGCCCTAGGTGCCGAGGCCACCTTCGTGGCACGCACGATGGACACCGACCGCAAGCACCTCACTTCCGTGCTTCGCGCGGCCGCCGAACATCGTGGCACCGCGCTGGTCGAGATCTACCAGAACTGCCCCATCTTCAACGATGGCGCCTACGAGCTTCTCAAGGACCGCGAAGAGGCCGAGGCCCGGATCGTCCACCTCAACGACGGCGAGCCCGTGCGCGTTGGTGCCGACAAGCTGGTGGCACGCGGTGACTCAGGGCACCTGAAGGTTGTCGATGCCGAGGGCGCCGACATGTCACGAGTGGTCATTCACGATGCCGGCGCAGATGACCCGTCGTCGGCGTTCCAGCTCTCCAGGCTCGACGACCCCACGATGGCCCATATCCCGATGGGCATCTTCCGCAACGTCTCGCGGCCGACCTACGAAGACCTCGTGCATGCCCAGATCGACGACGTCGTGACCGCCGCCGGTAGCAGCGCCGCAGACACAGACCTCGAGGGCCTCTTGAAGGGGCAGGACACCTGGACCGTCGCCGGCTGAGCGATCTGTGCCCCCAACGGGCTTCTGATACTCACCGGCCTCTGACACCCACCGGCCTCTGACACACTCACCGACCCCTCACACTGGCAACCGGGATGGACGTACGACGCGGCACGGCATACGGCGCCGGCGCCTATGCCATGTGGGGGGCGTTCCCCCTGTACTTCCATCTGCTCGCACCTTCTGGCGCCTGGGAGATCCTGGCACATCGCATCCTGTGGACCCTGCTCTTCTGCGGGGCCGTGCTTGCCCTGCGACGTGAGTTCGCCTGGGGTCGTTCGATGTTGGCCAACCCTCGTCTGGTCGGGGGTGTCACGCTGGCTGGGCTGCTGATCGCCATCAACTGGATCATCTATGTGACGGCGGTGGTGGCTCACCATGTCACCGAGGCCTCATTGGGCTACTTCCTCAACCCGATCGTGACCGTGGCAATCGGCGTGGTCGTGCTGCGCGAGAAGCTTCGCTCACTGCAGTGGCTGGCGGTGGCGATCGGGCTCGCCGCAGGTGTCTATCTCACTGTCGACTTCGGACGCCCACCCTGGATCGCCTTGAGCCTGGCGTTCTCCTTCGCTCTCTACGGCCTGATGAAGAAGAGGCTGGGCACCTCCCTGGGCGCCTTCCAAAGCCTGACCTCCGAGACTGCCGTGCTGGCGCCCATCGCCGTCGCCCTTCTCGTCTGGCTCGGTACCAGGGGAGAGACCACATTCACCGTTGACTCTCCCTCCCACCCGCTGCTCCTGGCTTCCGCCGGCGTGGTGACTGCCGCACCTCTGCTGTTGTTCGCGGCCGCGGCCCGGCGGGTGCCGCTCGTGACCATCGGCCTGCTGCAGTTCATCACGCCGGTTCTCCAGCTGATGTGCGGTGTTCTCCTCCTGGGCGAGACTATGCGGCCCAGCCGCTGGATCGGCTTCGCCATCGTGTGGATCGCCTTGCTGGTGTTGACCTTTGACTCGATCCGCTCTGTTCGCACCCGTCGCAAGATGGCCGACTCGGCAGAGTCGGCAGCGCTCTGAACAAGGGCCCGGCCTCCGCAAGCCATCTCAAGCACCATTTGTTAGCCGACCTGTTAGCCGACGCGGTTCACGACACCCTCAACAAGGGCCACCAGAGCAGTGATCCCCTCGTGAGCAGGTGAGTCAGCCGCGAGGTCGCCGGCCAGCGGAGCCAGGAGCTCCTGAGCTTCGCGGGCCACGGCGTTGGTTCGCTCACGCGCCTCGCCCATCGCCGGGTGGGCCCGAAGAAGCGCCAGTGCCTCGGCATGCAGAGAGTCGTCGCTCAGATCGGAGTCGAGCAGGACCAAGAGGTGGCGGTCCGCGGGATCCACCGACCGGCGTGCCAGCAGCACCGGCAGAGTCGCCACGCCCTCACGCAGATCCGTGCCCGGGGTCTTGCCGGACTCGCCCGACCCCGATGAGATGTCGAGCAGGTCATCGGCGAGCTGAAAGGCGATACCGAGGCGCTCGCCATACTGGCGCATGACCTCGACGGTCTCGGACGGGCAACCGCCGAACATGGCGCCATAGCGGACAGCCGTCGCGATGAGCGCACCGGTCTTGTCCGCGAGGACGTCGAGGTAGTAGTCGATCGGGTCGACACCGGGCGGCCCTGGACGGCCATCGCGGATCTGCCCCGAACACAGCCGTACGAACGTCTGCGCCTGGATCTTGACAGCCTCAACCCCCAGCCCCGCGACGAGCTCCGATGCCTTGCCGAAAAGCAGGTCGCCGACAAGGATCGCGCTGGAGTTGCCGTACTTGGCGTTGGCGCTGATGACCCCGCGTCGCAGGTCGGCCTCGTCCATGACGTCGTCGTGGTAGAGGGACGCCAGGTGGGTCAGCTCGATGCCCGTCGCCGCCGCGACCACGTCATCGTTGATCCCGGTGCCGAGCTCGGCCGCGAGCAGAGTGAGCAAGGGCCGGAAACGCTTGCCCCCCGCCTCCGCGAGGTGCGCGGAGGCCTGGGCGATAAACGGGTCCTCGTGGTCGACGACCCTGCGGAGCAGCGCATCAACGGACGCCAGCCCGCTCTCCAACCGTTCGGCCAGCTCGGGCGAGACGCTGGGCATAGCGCGAGTCGGTGACCCGGGGGTCATCGCAGGAACAAGGACGACCGCGCCGCGAGGTCCAGCAGCGGGGAGGGCAGAACGCCGAGCACCAGCGTCACGAGGACACCCACCGTGACAGCCAGCGTGGTGACGATGGACGGCGAGACTGCACGGACCGAGTCACTGGCCGGCTCGGAGAAGTACATGAGCACGATGATCCGGACGTAGACGAAGGCGGCGACAGCGCTGGAGAGGACGCCGACGATAGCCAGGACGGTGGCGCCGTGACCGATCGCGGCCGAGAACACGGCGAACTTGGCCGTGAAGCCTGAGGTCAGCGGGATACCAGCGAATGCCAGCAGCAGGAAGGCAAAAGCCCCTGCAACGACGGGGTGGTTCTTGCCCAACCCGGCCCACTGTGACAGATGCGTGGCTTCCGAGCCTCCGTCACGAACCAGGGACACGATCGCGAAAGCCGCGATGGTGCTGAAGCCATAGGCAACGACGTAGAAGAGCACCGCGGAGATGCCGACCTTGTCGAAGGCCAGGAGACCGGTCAGGACGAACCCGGCGTGGGCGATCGACGAGTATGCCAGCAGGCGCTTGACGTCGGTCTGGGTGACCGACAGGACCGCACCCCCGACCATGGTGAGGATGGCGACCGTCCAGAGCCCTGGCGCCCAGTCCCAGCGACTGTCGGCGACACCCACGTAGACGAAACGAAGAATCGCACCGAACGCGGCGACCTTGGTGCAGGCGGCCATGAAACCCGTGACCGGGGTGGGAGCGCCCTGATACACGTCGGGCGTCCACGAGTGGAACGGCACAGCGCCGATCTTGAACAGGAGGCCGACCAGCACGAGCAGGACGCCCGGTACCAGAAGCCCGTCCATGCCGGACTGGGTCGCGATGGCCTTGGCGATGACGCCCAGGTCCATGGAGCCGGAGTAGCCGAACAGCAGCGCCGAACCGAACAGGAAGAAGGCCGACGAGAAGGCTCCCAGCAGGAAGTACTTCATGGACGCTTCCTGGGAGAGCAACCGGCGACGACGAGCCAGCCCCGCGAGGATGTAGAGCGGCAGTGAGAGGACCTCCAGTGCGACGAACATCGTCAGCAGGTCGCCCGCCGCCGGGAACAACATCATTCCCCCGACCGCGAACATCGTCAGCGGGAACACCTCGGTCGTGGTCGCACCGGCCCGCACCGCGGCGGCCTCTTGAGCCGAGCCCGGGGTCGCCGCGCCCTGGGCGGTGAACGCGTCAGCGCCCACACCCTCGAACCGCTCGGCCATGGCGAGCACACTGAGCAGGGACAGCACCAGGATCGTGCCCTGGAGGAACAGCGCCGGCCCGTCGATGACCACGGCTCCGGCGAGCGTGCTGCCCTGATGGTCCAGCCCCAGGACGACTGCGACCAGGGCAGCGAGCAGACCAACGAGCGCTACGCCCACCTGGGCGACATACCGCCGGGCCCGAGGGGCAAAGGCCTCGACCAGGACACCGATCATGGCCGTACCGAAGACGATCAACATCGGCAGGACCGCGCCGTAGTTGATCTTGGTCGCGACGAATGCCGTTGCCAGTCCGGGCAGTGAGGCGATCACTTGACAGCTCCTTCAGCAGCCACGGGGTGCGTGGGTGCTGGGTCGGTGACGCCGACGTACTGCAACGTCCTGGCGACGGCGGGGTTGATCACGTCGAGGACCGGCTTGGGGTAGAAGCCCAGGACGATGAACGCGGCGATCAGCGGGAAGACGACCCACTTCTCGCGGTGGCTGAGATCGGGGGTGCCGGCGGCAGACTCCGGCTTGGGTCCGGTCATCATCCGCTGATACATGAGCAGGATGTAGAGCGCAGCGAGAATGATGCCGAAGCTCGCGATGACCGCAGCAACCCGGTAGCGCTGGAAGGTGCCCACGAGCACGAGGAACTCCGAGATGAAGGAGTTCAACCCGGGCAGCGCCAGGCCGGACAGGCCGGAGATGAGGAAGACGCCGGCGAGCACCGGGGTCACCCGCTGCCAACCGCCGAAGTCCGGGATGCGTTTGCTGCCGCGACGGCGGATGAGCATCGCCGCCACGAGGAACAGCGCAGCTGTGGTGAACCCGTGGTTGACCATGTAGAGCGCTGAACCGGCAGTGCCGACTGAGGTCATGGCGAAGATGCCGAGCACGATGAAGCCGAAGTGGCTGATCGAGGTGTAGGCGATCAGCCGCATGATGTCGGTCTGGCCGATCGCGAGCAGCGCCCCATAGAGAACGGAGATGACGGCGAGCACGATGATCACCGGCGTGGCCCACTTGCTGGCCTCGGGGAACAGCTGCAGGCAGAATCGAATCATCCCGTATGTGCCGACCTTGTCCAGCACCCCGACCAGAAGCACAGCCGTGGCGGGACGGGCCTCAGTGGCCGCATCCGGCAGCCAGGTGTGGACCGGCCACATCGGCGCCTTGACGGCGAACGCGAAGAAGAAGCCGAGGAACATCAGGCGCCCAGCGGTCTGGTCGAGATGCAGGCCCGTCAGCTTCTGCACGAGGAAGCCGTCGGCGCCGCCGGGACCGTGCTGGTAGAGGGCGATGACCGCGACCAGCATGACGAGGCCGCCGAGCAGGGAGTACAGCAGGAACTTGACCGCGGCGTACTGCCGGCGGGGACCGCCGTAGGAGCCGATCAGGAAGTAGACCGGGATCAGCATCGCCTCGAAGAAGACGTAGAACAAGAACACGTCGGTCGCCGAGAAAACCCCGATCATGAACGTCTCGAGGACCAGCATGAGGGCGAAGTAGGTCTGTTGTCGCTTGCCGACCTCGGGCACGTCATGCCACGCGGCGAGAACGCAGACGGGGACGAGGATCGCCGCCATCACGATGAGGACGAGCGCGATGCCGTCCACGCCGAGGGCGTAGCTCACACCGAACTGCGCGATCCAAGCGTGCTGTTCCTGCAGCTGGAACTGCTGGCCGGAACCGAGAGTGAACTGCAGAGCGGCAGCGATGGTGAAAAGGAGCGCGACGACGGAGAACCCGAGGGCGATCTGCTTGGCCCTGTCAGCCAGGCTTGCGGGCAGGAACCCGACGACCAGGGCACCCACCAGCGGTATAAGCCCGATCGTGGTCAGCCACGGAAAGTTGGACATCACTGCACCACCCACACGGCACCGAGCATGACGACGACGCCGACCAGCATCGTCAGGGCGTACGAACGCACGAAGCCGTTCTGAACCCGGCGCAGCCGCGCGGAGGAGCCGCCCACGAGGGCGGCCAGACTGCCCACCGCGCCGTCAACACCCTTGTTGTCGAAGAAGACCAGGGCCCGCGTCAGGTGCAGGCCGGGACGCATCAGCACCGCCTCGTTGACGTCGTCCTGGTAGAGGTCTCTGCGCGCAGCCCGCGTCA
>DASVHT010000407.1:0-3577 GCA_036382455.1 Dermatophilaceae bacterium | reverse complement strand
GACTGAACCGTGAGACGACCACCGGCACACCCCAGGGAGGCTTATGTTCAGCTGAACATAACGACCCCTATGTGCAGTGCTGGGTTATGCGCAGTGCTGGCCTGTCGGTGCTGGTGAGGGGCGCCTCGGGGCTCGAACGCTGCGCATAATCGGCCGATTCTGATCATGTGGCCCGGCATGGTGCCGGGCTCCGTGATGGGAGGTCGGCTGCGATGGTGGCTTTGTCCTTGCTGGTATCGGGCCTGGATGGCGAGTTGGTGCGTCTGGGCTACGTGGACTCGACGATGGTCTGGTATCGGGGGTGCTGGCGGCGTCTGGAGAAGTGGTTCGCTGCCCGGGGTGTGGAGGAGTTCTCACGGGATCTGGCCCTGACATGGGTCGACGAGGCGTGTGGTTTCTTCGCCAAGGAGCAGGCTGGCACGCTCAAGCCGAGCGATATCTACTTGTTCAGGGTCGCCCAGATGCTGGGCGACTACGCGGTCCATGGGGCGGTGCTGCGCCGGTATTCCCGCACCGTTGACAGGCTAGCTGGGGACGGGGCGCAGATCATCGCCGGGTTCCGGGTGTGGCTTCAGGCCGCCGGGTGTGCCGTGTCGACGGTGCGGACGTATACGACGGTGGCTGGTCAGTTCGTCGCGTTCTTGGATACTCGCGCCGGGTTGGCTCGTCTGGACGCGGCGGGGGTCCAGGCGTTCGTGGCCACGCTGGCGGGGTACCAGTTCAAGACCGTCGAGCAGAAACTGTGCGCCGTGCGTTCCTTCCTGAAGTTCGCGTCCGGCGAGGGACTGGTCGAGGCCGGGGTGTTGGAGGCGGTGCCGTCGGTGAAGTCCCGCAAGCAGACCCGGATCCCGTCGATCTGGGATCCAGGCGAGGTGATGAAGATTCTGGAGGCGGTTGACCGGGGCAATCCGTGTGGGAAGCGGGACTACGCGATCATCTTGCTGATCACCCGGCTCGGGTTGCGCAGCATCGACGTCAAACGGCTGGAGTTCTCCGATTTCGACTGGCCGGGCAACCGGTTGTGCGTCGTTCAATCCAAGACCGGGCACAAGATCTGGTTGCCGTTGCTCAAGGACGTCGGCTGGGCGGTCATCGACTACATTCGCGCTGGCCGTCCGGTCAGTGACGCCCGGCAGGTGTTCATCCGCCACACCGCACCGATCGTCGCGTTCTCCGACCAGGACCATCTGCACCAGATTCTGCTCAAGTACGCCCGGGTGGCCCATGTCCGCGTCGGTGAGCAACGCCGCCACGGCATGCACTCGCTGCGCCATACGCTGGCGACCCGGCTGATGGAGGACGGCACGCCTGTCGAGCAGATCGCCGACATCCTGGGTCACCAATCTGTCCAGTCGACGGGCGTGTATCTGAAATCGTCTCTGGGCTTGTTGTCGAGGTGCGCCCTGGACCCGGACCAGCCCGCGACCCAGGTCTCACGATGACCGCCGACATCACGCTGGCGGACGCGATCACAGCCCTGGTCACGGAGAAACGTGCGATCGGCTACAAGTACTGCGCCGAGGCGCAAATCCTGGCCCGGTTCGAAGCGTTCACGCGCGCCCAGTTCCCCGACCTGGCCGCACCGAGCCAGGTCGTGGTCGAGGCGTGGATCACCGCGGCCCGGGCACGAGGGGTCAAACCGGCGACCCTGCAAGGCATGGCCGTACCGGTCAGGGAACTGGCCCGATGGCTGGGCCGGCGCGGCGTCCCGGCTTACATCCTGCCCGCAGGGGTGCTGGCCAGGCCCACCCGCTACGTCCCCCACATCTACACCGACCAGGAACTGGCCGCCCTGTTCGCCCAAACCGACCGGTGCCACTACTGCTGCGAGGTCCCCTTCCGGCACCTGGTCATGCCGGTCCTGTTCCGCACGATCTACGCCTGTGGTCTGCGGGCCAGCGAAGCCCGCCTGCTACGCCCAGACGATGTCGACATCGGCACCGGGGTGCTGCAGATCCGTGACGCCAAGGGCGGCAAGGATCGGCAGGTGCCCGTCTCCGAGGCGCTGCGGGACCGCCTCACCCACTACCACGCCCAACTCGCCGGGCATTTGGACTCGGGCTGGTTCTTTCCCGGCAGCCCCGGGCTGCCACTGACATTGGGCAACGTCGACAAGAACTTCCGCCGGTTCCTGTGGCAAGCCCGTATCTCCCACGGCGGGCGAGGCCATGGTCCTCGCGTTCACGACCTGAGGCACACGTTCGCGGTGAACAACCTGCGCGCCTGGTTCGCCCAGGGCCAAGACGTCGGTGCCCTGCTGCCTGTCCTGCAAACGTACCTGGGTCATTCGTCGCTGAGCGACACCGCCTACTACCTGCGGCTGACCGCCGAGTCCTACCCGGACATCACCGCCCGAGTCCAGCAGTTCACAGGTGACGTCATCCCACCCCTGACCGGGGGCTCGCGCCATGGCCACTGACTTCGCGCTGTGTCTGCGCCGCTTTCTGACCGCCCACCTGGCTGGGCTGCGCGGTTGCTCACCGAACACGATCGCGTCCTACCGCGACACGTTCAAACTTCTGATCACCTACTTCCGCGACGAAAGATCAATCCCTCCAGAAAAGCTCACTCTCGTGTCCCTCGACGCCGCCGCCGTCATCGGGTTCCTCGAATGGCTTCAGGCCTACCGCCACAACAGTGCGTCCACGCGCAACCAGCGCCTGGCCGCGATCAGTTCGTTCTGCACCTGGATGCAAACCGAGGATCCAGCCCGGATGGCCTGCTACCAAGACATCCTCGCTATCCCGGCCAAGAAGCAGGCCCACCCGGGTGTCAACCACCTGACCCTCGAGCAGACGCGCCTCCTGCTGGCCCAACCCGACCAGGCCACCCGCCAGGGCCGGCGCGACCTGGCCCTGCTCGCCACGCTCTACGACACCGCCGCCCGGGTCCAAGAACTCGCCGACTTGAGCGTGCGCGACATCCGCCTCGAACACCCCGCCATGGCCGCCCTGACCGGCAAAGGCCGCAAGACACGCCACGTCCCCTTGATGGTCAACACGACGGCGATCCTGGGCGCCTACCTGGGCGAACACCACCTGGACACCCCCGGCCACGACGACCACCCCGTGTTCTTCAACCAGCACCACGCCAAGCTCAGCCGTGGCGGCATCGCATGGATCATCGGCAAATACCTGGCCCGGACGAACGACCCGCAACTCGCCGACGCCGACGTCAGCCCGCACACCCTGCGCCACTCCAAGGCAATGCACCTCTACGAGGCCGGCGTCCCCCTGCCCTACATCCGAGACATCCTCGGCCATGTCGACCTGTCCACCACCGAGATCTACGCCCGCGCCTCGATCGAAGCGAAACGAAAAGCCCTCGAAGCCGCCTACACCGACATAACCCCCGAAGACCAGCCCGAATGGACCCAAGACCACGGACTGCTCGACTGGCTCACCAACCTTTGAGCCCAACCCCCACCGGGTTATGCGCAGCGTTCGAGCCCCGAGGCGCCCCTCACCAGCACCGACAGGCCAGCACTGCGCATAACCCAGCACTGCACATAGGGTGGGGTCGCGTCCCCGCTGCTCGCGAACGTCTACGTGCACCGGCTGGACCGGGCATGGAGTGT
>DASVHT010000406.1:0-1532 GCA_036382455.1 Dermatophilaceae bacterium | reverse complement strand
TCAGCTCTTGGAGCGCAAGGGAATTGCCCTCGGCGCGGGGGTCAGTGAGTCGGGCCTCATCGTCGATGTCGATGTGCCCAAACGGAACCTTGGTGAGGCGCTCGATCTGCTCAGCCAGGCCGTGCGGGAGCCTGTGTTCCCTGGCAACGAGGTCTCGCGCCACATCAAGATCAGGCTGGCGGAGATTGACCATGAGCATGCGGTGCCTGGTCAACGAGCGGCGTTGGAGTTCATCTCGACATACTTCGACCCCGCCGAGCGAGCGTCACGCCCGGGCGCGGGAACCAAGGCGACCATCTCGGCGATCACGCCCGCGGATGTGGCCGCGTTCCACACCGCCAATGTCGTGCCCTGCGGTGCCACGCTGGTCGTCGCCGGAGATCTGAGCCAGGTGGACGTCGTGTCCGAGGTCGAGGATGCGCTGGGGTCCTGGAGGGGAGCGGCGCTCGAGGCCGTTGAGTCGCCCGAGGCTGCTCGGGCTGCCGACGCGGCACGGATCGTGTTCCTCGACCGTCCGGACTCGGTCCAGACCGAGTTCTATATCGGTTGTCCCGGACCGGATCGCCGCGTCGAAGGGGGCTGGGCGGCATACCAGGTGCTGGGTTTCGTCGTGGGCGGCTCCCCGAGCGCGAGGATCGACGCGGTTCTGCGCGAGGACAAGGGATTCACCTACGGCATCCGCTCGGGCTTTCGTCCGCGCCGGCATGGTGGTGTGTTCCTGACCAGCGGTTCGGTGCGCGCGGACTCCACCACCGAGGCGCTGGGGCTCTTGCTGGAGATCCTGGACAAGGCCCGGGAGGGCTTCACCGAGGCTGAGACCCAGGCCGGAGTCGACTTCATCGGCAGGACGGCGCCCGGTCGGTATGCCACCGCCGATACCGTCGCGGACGAGGCTGCCGGGCTCTCGCTGGAAGGTCTGACCACGGAGTTCACGACCGCCAGCCTGCGCGCCCTCGCGGACGTCGATGCCCAGGTCCTGACGAAGGCTTATCGACGCTATGTCACCGGCGAGTGGACCGTCATCATCGTGGGTGATGCCAGCCTGTATGCCGAGGGGGTGCGGGGGCTCAGTCGTGGCGAGGTCGCAATCCTCCCCGCCTGACCCACCCCACCCACCCCGCGGATCTAGGCAGTTTGCCCGGGTCGTGCCCGCGGATCTAGGCAGTTTGCCTAGGTGGGTCTCAGCCGAGGCGGGCGAGGACCTCGTCGTGCAGCAGACCGTTTGTCGCTACTGCGTTGCCGCCCCAGGGCCCTGGCGTTCCGTCCAACGAAGTGAAGCGGCCACCGGCTTCGGTGACGATGGGCACGAGTGCGGCCATGTCATAGACCTGCAGGTCCGGTTCGGCGGCGATATCGACAGCGCCTTCGGCGACGAGCATGTACGACCAGAAGTCTCCGTAGGCGCGGGTCCGCCAGCAGTCATCCGCCAGGTCCAGAAACTCCTGGTAGCGGTCGTGCTGCCTCCATCCACCCATGCTCGAGTAGGAAAGCGAGGCATCAGAGATCTGCGAAACCTTAGAGACACCAATGCG
>DASVHT010000405.1:0-2574 GCA_036382455.1 Dermatophilaceae bacterium | reverse complement strand
GCCGGACGTCTCTACGGAGCGGATCGCGCTGGATGCTGATGTCAGCACACCAGACTGGTGGGTATCCCAGTCCCAGCGTTCTTCGACGACGGGCAACTGTGCTGACGTCGGGTGGTTGACCAGAATCTGGTCCACCACACAAAAGTGGTAGAGCACGGCAAGCGGCGCAGTGAGTGGTGTAACTGACGTTCCGCACTTCTGGCGGTCGATATGTCCCCCCACTGCAGGGGGTCAGGTGTAGATGCTGGCTGGGATGTGCAGGAGGTCGAGGACCTGCTGTTGCAGGGGTGTGAGTTGGGGCTGGAAGGTCTGCACGACCTGATCCTGACCTATCAGTTGGTGGCGTTTGACGTCGTCGAAGATCTCCAGGATGCGGGGAGCGCTTGGGGCGGGGCAGTTGCGCAGTTCGGGGTAGAGCGGGATGCCGGCAAGGCCGTTGGTCTTCATCGAGGTCCGGATCTCACGTTCGATGAGGGCTTCGGTGAGCATGGCCAGGAAGTGGCAGAGCAGGAGCGCTTCGATGCGGTGCGGGGTCTCCAGGTAGACGGGCGCGACTTCCTGAGGTCCTTTGAGCATGTGGTTGCGACGCTCGAGGTTGGGCTGGTAGTGGTAGGCGGCGAGTACTTGCGCGGGGGTCATCACGGTGTCGTTGGTGATCGTCGGGAAGCAACCATCGGTGGCGGCGTCGTAGGCGAGGTTGTCGGCGTGGATCGTGGCGGTGATGGTGAAGACTGGTTTCTCGCTGCGCCGGTAGCGGGTCGCGCTGCCGGGTCGGCCGCGTAGTTCTTGATGGAAGCTCACGTCGCTGGCTGCGGTGATGGTGAAGCCGACCCAGCGTCCTGCCCCGGCGCCGGTCAGGGCGGTGGTGGCGGCTTGTTCGACGGCGACCTTGGTCTTGATGCGCGTCTTGGGGGTGGTCAGGCGGGCAGCGACGGCGTCGATCGCGGTGAGTCCTGCCTCGATGCGGGCTGCTCGGGTCGCGGCGTCGCGGGCCGCTTTGGTGCTGGAGTGCACCCAGATCACCCGGTAGCCATCGACCGAGGGTACCGGGGCTTCAAAGGTACGCCAGACCCGGTCGGGGTCGCCTAGCCGGGAGCCGGGAACGCGTCGGGCCTCTTGCCAGGCGGGGGCGTGGGTTTGTGCCCAGTTGCGGAACCAGGTGTCCTCGCGTCGGCCGTGGGGCACGACGGTGACGAAACGCCCACCGTGGCTTGCGATGTGACCCATGGCCTGTTTCGAGCACAGCTTGCTGTCCGCTACATAGAGGAACCGTTCGTGGCCCACCAGGGCGTGCAGCTCGTCCCAGGTCGGGATGTGAGTGAGGTCGTCAGGGGTGTTGCCGTCGGCGACCCGGTAGGCGATCGGCACCGCGCCGTCAGCGGAGATGGTGAGGATGAACAAAAGCTGTTTGAGGTCGGGGCGGAAGTCCTTGTTGTGGCCATGGCGGATCGCCGGGGTCGCCTTCCCGCCCCGGTCCCGGCCGTCGGCGTCGGGGTAGCTGCCGGTCACCGTCACGGTGGTCGAGTCGTTGTGCAGCTGGGTGGTCTCGACGTCGAAGTTGCGGATCACCGCCAGGACCGTCTTGGTGATCAGGCTCGCCCGGTCGGCGTCGAAGAGCCGGTCGAGCGTCCGGCCGACCCTGTCGTCATTGAGCATTTCGGCGTCGCCCGCTCCGAGCCCGAGCACCGCTGGGTCGTAGGGCGCCGCCCACTCACCGAGCGCATAAACCGGACGATGACCGGCCACGATGTTGCGCACCACCAACGCGATCACCGCTGCCGGGGCCAGGCGCAGCCGTGCGTCGTCGTGAGGCAGGTAGGTCTTCAGGTGGTCGGCCAAGCCCATCCGGGCCAGGAAGACGTTGACGATCGGCAAACAGCCAAGGTCTTGGCTGTGCAACGTGAACTGCCCTGGCGTGGTCATCGCGGTCCTCCTTGACGCCGATCCCGATATCGGTCAGCATAGATGCTGACCGATATCGGATCGGGGATCTGACGACGACGAATCGAAGTGTCGTGACCAGCCAACTCCAGCGTCATGAGCGCACCTACCGCGCCCTCGCGACCGAGCTTGCCACCATAGGATTCATCAGCCCGGGCAGCGTCGTGCTCCGCTACACCTCGTGCGGGAAACACGGTTGCCGCTGCCAAGGCGACCCGCCACAACGCCACGGCCCCTACTACCAGTGGAGCCGGGCGGTTGCCGGCAAGACCGTGAGCCGCCGGCTGGACGAACGCGAGGCCGAGCTCTATCGGAGCTGGATCGCCAACCGTCGACGCCTCGAACAGATCGTCGCCCAAATGGAGCAGACCTCAGCCGACGCAGGCGAACTCATCCTGCATCAGAGCGGCCCAGCGGGACCACCCCGGTCAGCGAAGCGCTGACCCTAACAAGTGGGGGGCCAAACGGTCATCGAGAAGTGCGGAACGTCAGTTCGTGGGCGGTAATAGGGGCGAAAGTCCCTGCTGGCCCGCATGAGAGGTCGAACCCAGCCCGCCACCATGGAGAACGGCATCGACCGGCGTGGCGCCGAGGGCACGCATGGGCCTGGCGCGTTGCCGGAATTACCCACAG
>DASVHT010000404.1:0-2332 GCA_036382455.1 Dermatophilaceae bacterium | reverse complement strand
GCCGCCGCGGGTGTGCACGCCGACACGGTCGACGCCCCGATCACGCTGCACCCTGACGCCCTGCACGACCACCGTGAGGCCCACCCCCTGGCGCAGGTGTTCCCCCTTCTCGATGACGTCCTCGGCCAGGCCGCGCGCGACTGCGACGCGATCATGGCTGTCTCCGATGCCGCTGGGCAGCTGCTCTGGGTCTGCGGCTCGCCGAGCGTGTTGCGTCGGGCCGAGGCGATCGGCTTCATCGAGGGCAGCAACTGGGACGAGCGACTGGCGGGGACCAATGCACCCGGCATGGCGCTGGCCCTCGACCAGTCCGCGAGAGTCGTTGGTGCCGAGCATTTCCGTCGCTCGATGCAGGCGTGGAGCTGTGCCGCCACACCCATCCATGACCCCACCACGCAGTCGGTGCTCGGCGTGCTGGATATCACCGGCGGTGATGCCATCGTGGTGCCGCAGACGATGGCGATGGTGCGTGCCGCGGCGCGCATGGCCGAGGCCGAGCTCGCACGCGAGGTGCTCTCTCGCCGCGGTCAGGAGCAACAGCACCAGACAGGGAGGCTGTCCGTGGTCCTGGAGGCTCTGGGCCGCGCGGACTCGCTGCTGACCATCGATGATGGTCGCGGCAAACGGCAGAGGATCCGACTCAGCCCCCGTCACAGCGAGATCCTCCTTCTCCTGGCCTCGACGGCGCGGGGTCTGTCCGGGGACGAGCTCATGGTGCTGCTCTACGAGGAGGACGGCAGCACCTCGACGCTGCGAGCGGAGGTCAACCGGCTGCGGCGTCTGCTCGGGGATGAGCTGCTCGCGTCACGCCCCTACCGGCTGATGGCTGAGCTCACCGCAGACTGGCTTGCGGTCGAGGCACATCTCGCCGTGGGTGCCGTAGCGGCTGCGGTGCGGATGTATCGCGGGCCGCTACTTCCCGGCTCGACCGCACCAGGAGTGGTGCGACTGCGGGAGTACGTCGAGGCATCCCTGCGCCAGGCGGTTCTCAACAGCCATGAACCCGACCTGATGTCCACCTGGACCCGTTCGGCCTGGGGCGCGGACGACTACGACATGTGGAAGGCCCAGCTCGAAGCACTGGGAACGTCCTCCCCGCTGCGGCCACTTGCCGCCGGACAGCTCGCCCGGCTCGACAGGGAGCTCAGCATCGCTACTCCGGTCAAGGGTCTGTCGGTCAGGGGACTGCTGCGACGCCTCTGATCAGGCATGCAACGTTGTCGCAACCTTCAAAAGCCTAACGTCGGGTCACGATTTCGAGACAACGACGTCTAAGGAAACCTCACATGGCAAATATGCAAGCGGCTGTCGTCAAAGCGTTCGGTAAAGACCTCATCATCGAGCAGGTTCCGGTTCCGACGCCCGCTCCCGGACAGGCCCTGGTCAAGCTCATCACCAGCGGCGTCTGCCACACCGACCTGCACGCTGTCGAGGGCGACTGGCCGGTCAAGCCCAACCCGCCCTTCATCCCGGGACACGAAGGCGTCGGCGAGGTCGTCGCACTGGGCGAGGGCGTCACCAACCTCAAGGTGGGCCAGCTGGTCGGAAACGCCTGGCTCTGGTCGGCGTGCGGTACCTGCCAGTACTGCCGCACCGGCTGGGAGACCCTGTGCGAGGCCCAGCAGAACGCCGGCTACAGCGTGGACGGGTCCTTCGGGGAGTACATGCTGGTGGACGCCAAGTTCGCCGCGATCATCCCCGACGGCGCCGACCTGGTCGAGGTCGCCCCGATCCTGTGCGCGGGCGTGACCGTGTACAAGGGGCTGAAGATGACCGAGGCCCGCCCCGGCCAGTGGGTGGTCATCTCCGGGATCGGCGGCCTGGGCCATATCGCGGTGCAGTACGCCAAGGCGATGGGCCTGCGGGTGGCGGCCGTGGACATTGCCGACGACAAGCTGGCGCTGGCGAAGAAGCACGGCGCCGAGCTGCTGGTCAACGCGGCCAAGGAGGACCCGATCGAGGTTGTCCAGCGGGTGACCGGCGGCGCCCACGGCGTCCTGGTCACCGCGGTGCACCCTTCGGCGTTCGGCCAGGCGATCCACATGTCGCGGCGCGGCGGGACGATCGTGTTCAACGGTCTGCCAGCCGGGGACTTCCCCGCCTCGATCTTCGAGATCGTCCTGAAGGGGCTCACCGTTCGTGGCTCGATCGTCGGCACGCGTCAGGACCTGGAGGAAGCCCTCGAGTTCTATGCCCGCGGCGAGATCCACCCGACCGTGGCCACCCGGAACCTCAGTGAGATCAACGACGTCTTCGACGAGATGAAACATGGCAAGATCGACGGCCGGGTCGTCATCAGCTACTGACCATCCCGCGGCCGCATCATCACGCC
>DASVHT010000403.1:0-18500 GCA_036382455.1 Dermatophilaceae bacterium | reverse complement strand
CCTGGTCGCGGGGCTGGGCGCAGGCCCTGGCCAGGTCCGCGGTCCGGGCGGCGTCGGCTGGTTCGAGGTGGAAGCAGTGGGTCATCAGCCAGTCCGCCGCCGAGGGGCTGGAGGAGTGGTCCACGACCCCGCGGGACTGGGCTTCTTGGACCAGGCCGACCCGGGCGCAGTCGACCTGCACGGCCAACACGTCCATGGCCGCGGCGACCTGGGCGAAGCCGTCGTTGTCGGTGCGCCACAGCTGGGAGGGCAGCTTGGCCAGCTGTTCGGTGACCGCGGTGAGGAACCCGGCGGGGCCCTGTTCCGCGATGTCTTCGAACATATGTCCAGTGTAGCCTGCACGACCGACAAACACAAGGCCAAGCGGCACGAGCATCGTTGCGAACACAAGAAATTGACGTCATGGACGTGGCCCGGCGGCGTCTGCGCCGGGGAACGGAACCGGGCTCACTCGTGGGCGAGCAGCTCCTGGATGCGCGCGGCCAGCGATGCGGGGACGACGGCATCTGCGTCGCGCAGGGCGCCCAGGGCGGCCCGAGTGCCCACGAGGCCGGCATACAGAGGCGGGCAGGTGGGACACGTCTCGAGGTGGCGTTGCACGAGGACCCGATCGGGGGCCATGAGCTCATCGTCGAGAAAGTCCGAGACCTTGCTGCGGGCGTCCCAACAACGCAGTGGGACTCCGCGAAGGGCGGCCTGCCGCTCCCGCCCTTGCGCGAGCGCGTCCACCAGCATCATCCGGCCCCGCCGCAGCCGCGCCTTGGCTGCAGGTAGCCCGATGGCCTGGACGTCGGCGATCTCGGCCACCGTCATACCCTCGGCGTCGTGCAGGACCACGGCGGTCCGATAGATGACGGGCAGGCGTACCAGGGCGTCCTCGAGCTCCTCGCGGGTCTCGGCCCGCTCGACCACGATGGCCGCGTCAACGGTGTAGGAGTCATCACGCCACCTCTCCTCCACCTCACGTTCGACGTCTTCGGTGGCATCCTCACGGTCCCGTCGGAACAGGTCGACCGCGAGATTGTGAAGGATGCGGTGAAGCCAGGTGGCCAGCGACGCCTCGCCCCGAAAGGAGTCGGTCCGTTGAAGGGCCCGCAGCAATGTCTCCTGCACGAGGTCCTCGGCCACCCGATCGTCCCGCACGATCGTGCGGGCGTACCTGAGAAGGCTGGGGACCTCGGCTGAGAGTCGGCTACGAACGTCGGTGGCGGCCACGACCGAGACGCTAGCGCGTGACAGCGCCTTTCGCGTCGGGGGTGCCGGCGTTTTCCAGCGGGCAGGTGCGCAGCCCGAAGAGCATGTACAACGGGCAGGTGCCAACGACGGCGGTCACCAGCATCACGACCGCCACCGCATAGAGCACGACTGCCAGCCAGCCTGCGGGGCCGAGCAGCAGTCCGGCCACGACGAGCACCGGGGCCACGACGAACGCACGAATCTTGCTGTCTGCTGAACCCATGTTCTTCTTCACGGTCTTCTCCCTTGCTTGGAACTGGTACGCCTCATCGACGCAATGGAACCCGAAAGGGATACCGACCGGGCACGTGATCGCCGTCACAACCGATCCGCCCGAGGTCCGGCGTTGAACGGTGTGCAGCCTCGTGGGGGTAGGGGACTTCGGTCATAGCTCCAACGAGCGCCCGCGCCAATGGGTGCGGGCGCTCGTTGTCGGGGAACGGAGCCGGGGCTCCCTTCGGTCAGGTCGTGCTGGAGGGTGTGCTCGATGTCGCGCCGGAGGTGTTCCCCGTGGACGAGGACCACCCCGCGCCACCCATGCCGCGACCCTGGCCGCGACCGGGTCGCACGCCGTTGACCTGGTCGGTGATGTGCGCGGTGAGCGAGCTCTTCATCGTGTCGGCCTGAGCCTGTGTGATGGTGCCTTCTTTCACGTCGGTGGCGAGCTCACTCTCGGCGGCGGCGACCATGGCTTTGACCAGCGAGTCGACGCTGACCTTCTGGTCCTTCGCGACATCCGCCAGGCTCTTGCCGCCCTGCACGGCGGCGTACAGCTCGTCGCTGGTCATGCCGAGGGCCTTCGCGGCGGCGTCATGGGTCTGGGTCATGCCCATCCCGCCGGAGCGACCGCCCATGCCTCCCATGCCGCGCATGGGCAGCTGGCTCTCGAGGGTGCCGGCGACCTTGTCGGCCTGCGCCTGGGTCAGCGTGCCGTTGGTGACCAGGCCGCTCAGTGCGCTCTTGATGCCGGCGAGCCTGCTGGTGACCACGTTGTCCGAGGTGGTGGCGGACGCGGGTGTGATGGCCACGGCGCCAACCGCGCCGGTGACGAGAATGCCGGTGAGAATGAGGCCGGTGGTGCGCTTGTGCATGGTGTTCTCCTTGGGATCGGGTGCTTCGTGCTACCGATGCTCGACCGAGCCGCTGTGAAGGCCATGTGCTGGATGTGGAGGTGCTGTGTAGATGCGTGCGGCACGAACCGCACGATCCACTACCGCTGCGCAGCGTCGGTGAGGGCGCGCCATACCCGGTATGGCGCGCACGGCACCTCGACCTGGGCGACTCCGAGGACGCGAACGCGTGTTGGTCCCGTGATCGGTCGCTCGACTGCGCTATCAATGGAGGGACCCCGCCAAGTATGAGTTGGCGGGGCCCCGTTGTGTCGTGGTGTGACGTTCCCCGACGTGCCGGTCAGTGCGGCAGGATCCCTTCGCCCCGCCACGAGCGAAGCTGGCGGGTCGGACCGCCAGTTACAGGACCTCGTTTACTGTCCGTCGACGCCGCCCGTTACCGGGTGCGCACTTTCAGTTCTACGCCCTGTCACGGCTGGTTCGCAAGAGGTCGCTCTGATGCTCGTGCTGGCCGTGCTGGCCGTGCTGGCCGTGCTGGCCGTCCTGGCCGTGCTAACTCGGGGCCTGTGAGGTGCTCAGTAGCCGATTCTGTCCAGGTTCCAGGCCAAAGGGCACTGTCGAGATGCCGGCGGGACCCAGACGAGCCAGAACTCCGGACCCTGGTTTGATGCAGCCACGCGGCGTCCGTTGCAGGGCACGATCCCGTCCCGGTTGGCGTTCGGGCAGCGGCCGTCCCGTGTGAGCCCGAAGCAGTAGTCGACGACCTCGCCGGTGTCGGCGTCCAGGATGTCTACGCGGGTCTTGCTTATGGCGATGTCTACTCGGGCTTTGCTCATGACTTAACTCCTCGGCCAGTCACCTATGTGGCCATGCTAGACGCGCAACCGCTCGGCCACATCGGGAATAGCTGCTCGGCTTCTCAAGCATGAGGGCTCGCCGGACCGGTCGAGATAGCACCGGTCCCGGCGTCAGCGGGGCGGCATCCGAAGGGCACCGTCTAGCCGGATGACCTCACCGTTGAGCATCCCGTTGTCGATGATGTGCGCGACCAGGGAGGCGTACTCAAAGGGTTGGCCGAGGCGGGACGGATGAGGCACCTGGGCCTCCAGTGCGGCGGTCGCCTCCTCCGGCAGCCCTGCCAGCATCGGTGTCGCAAAGGTCCCCGGCGCAACCGTCACGACCCGAATGCGCTTGTCCGCGAGGTCGCGTGCCGCAGAGAGAGTCAGGCTCACGATGCCCCCCTTGGACGCGGCATAAGCAGCCTGTCCGACCTGCCCGTCGTAGGCGGCGATGGACGCTGTCATGACGATGACCCCACGGTCACCGTCAACCGGCTCGTTCTCGAGCATGGCCGAGGCGGCCAGGCGAAGGACGTTGAACGTCCCGATCAGGTTGATATCAACCACCCTTCGGAAGGACTCGAGGTCGAGCGGCCCCTTCCTGCCGACGACCCGGCCGGGCGTGCCGATCCCCGCGCAGTTGACGACGATGCGCAGGGTGCCGAGATCGGAGGCCACAGCGATGGCGGCCTGGACCTGTGCCTCGTCGCGAACGTCCGCAGGGGAGAAGCTGACCCGATCGCCGAGCTCCGCGGCGAGGGCCTCGCCGCGGGACGAGGGAAGGTCGAGGATGACCACGGCAGAGCCGGACTCGTGCAGACGCCGGGTCGTGGCCTCACCGAGGCCGGAAGCGCCGCCGGTGACGAGCGCCACCGTGGAAGCGTTGATCTGCAAGGGTTTCTCCTTGAACGAGAGTTAGGCGCGGAGCAGCTGCCGGGCGATGACGAGCCGCTGGATCTGGTTCGTACCTTCGAAGATCTGGGTGACCTTTGCCTCGCGCATGTAGCGCTCGACGGGGAAGTCACGTGTGTAACCGGCGCCACCGAGCACCTGAACCGCGTCGGTCGTGACCCTCATCGCGGCATCCGTGCAGATGAGCTTGGCCACGGCCGCCTGCCGGGTGAACGGCCTGCCTGCGTCCTTGAGCCGCGCCGCATGGAGGTATGTCGCCCGTGCTGACGTCACGGCGGCCTCCATGTCAGCGAGCAGGAACGACAGTCCCTGGAACTCGCTGATGGGCTTGCCGAACTGCTCACGCTCCTTGCTGTACTTCGTGGCCACGTCCAGGGCTGCCTGCGCCAGACCCGTTGCGGCTGCTGCGATCCCGAGGCGGCCGGAGTCCAGCGCGTGGAGGGCGATCGACATGCCCATCCCCGGTCGGCCGATCAGCCGGGCGGAGTCGACGAGGGCCCCCTCGAAGAAGACCTGGCGCACGGTGTCGCAGGCCAGGCCCATCTTGCGCTCGAGCGCGCCGAACGAGATGCCGTCGGTGTCGGCGGGAATGACGAAGCAGGACAGGCCCTTGCTCGGGTGGTCGTCGGTGCGGACGAAGGCCGTGTAGTAGTCGGCATGGCCGGCGTGCGAGATCCACGCCTTGGTGCCCTTCACGCTGTACTGCGAACCGTCTGCCGCGGGGGTTGCCCAGGTGGAGATCGCGGACACGTCGCTGCCGGCCTGCGGCTCGGAAAGGCAGTACGCGCCAAGGGTCTGGCCGCTGAGCATGGCCGGGAGCAGGTCCGCCCGTTGCTGGTCGCTGCCGTACTCGGCCACCGGGAAGCAGGTCAGGGAGTGCACGGAGACGCCCACGGCCACGCTCATCCAGGCCGAGGCGATCTCCTCCACGACCTGCAGATAGACCTCATACGGCTGGCCGCCGCCGCCGAGCTCCTCGGCATACGGCAGGGAGAGCAGTCCTGAACGGCCCAACAGGGCAAAGGTGTCGCGCGGGAACTCAGCTGCCTCCTCGGCAGCATCCACCTTGGGTGCGAGCTGGTCCGCGCAGATCTCCCGGGTCAGGTCGATGAGGTCCTGGGACTCCTCGGTGGGCATGACACGTTCCGCTGGCATGATGCAGACGATACGGCTCCGCCCAGCCAGACCTTGACCAGACCGTTCTCCGAAGGGATCCACCCATGAGCACGACGCCTGACCTGACGGAACCGCAGGACCTCGCTGACCTGGTCCTCGTCGTCGCCGGTGCGACAGGCGCAGCCGGGCCGCCGTTGGTCGAGCGGCTGGCTCGCGCCGGTGCGACCGTGGTCGCCGCCGGCTCCAACCGTGAGCGGATCGATGCGGTCGCCGCAGACATCACGTCGCGGTTGCCATCCGGTCGGGTCCAGGCCGCTGTCGTGGACCTGCTCGACGAGCAGGCCACGCGCGACTGGGCCCTTGCGGTCGGGAGCGAGCACGAGCGGGTCGACGGGCTGGTTCACCTTGTCGGTGGTTGGCGCGGTGGCCCCGGCATCGTCGACGCCGACCTGGCCGACTGGACCTGGTTGAACGACAGGCTGATTCGTACGTTGCAGCACACCTCTCGTGCGTTCCACGATGCCATCAAGGCCAGCCCTCGTGGCCGGCTCGTCCTGATCTCGACGGTGCAGGCGAGCGCCCCGTCCGCCACCAGCGCCTCGTATGCCGCAGCCAAGGCTGCCGCTGAGACGTGGACTCTCGCCGTCGCGGACTCCTTCAAGGACAGCGCCGCCGCTGCCGTGATCCTGCAGATCACAGCGCTGCTCACCCCGGCCATGCGCGCGGCCAAACCTGACTCCACATTCGCGGGCTACACGCCGGTGGACGAGCTGGCCGACACCATCCACGACCTGTGGCTCACTCCTGCCAGCGGGCTGAACGGACGGCGGCTGTGAATGACTCTTCGGTGACCCGCACGCCACCGTTGCACGACCCTGAAGCCCGAGGATTCGCCAGCGACAACTACGCGGGTATCCACCCCGAGATCCTCGAGGCCATCTCACGGGCCAACGGTGGACACCAGGTGGCCTACGGCGCCGACGTCTACACCCAGCACCTGCAGAGCGTCTTCCAGCGGCACTTCGGGGACGTGGCCACGGCATACCCGGTCTTCAACGGGACCGGCGCCAACGTCGTCTCGCTGCAGGCGATGACCGAGCGCTGGGATGCGGTCATCTGCGCCGAGTCCGCGCACATCAACGTCGACGAATGTGGCGCCCCCGAGCGACTTGGCGGCCTGAAGCTGCTCAGCGTCCCGACCCCGCTGGGCAAGCTCACGCCCGACCTGGTCGACCTGCAGGCGTGGGGGTGGGGCAACGAGCACCGGGCGCAGCCCAAGGTCGTCTCGATCACGCAGAGCACCGAGCTGGGCACTCTCTACTCTGTGGAGGAGGTCGCCGCGATCGTCGAGCACGCCCACGGGCACGACCTCCTGGTGCATCTTGACGGCGCCCGGATCGCCAATGCGGCTGCGGCCCTTGACGTTCCGCTCCGTGCATTCACCACTGACCTTGGCGTGGACGTCGTCTCGTTCGGTGGCACCAAGAACGGTCTGATGCTCGGAGAGTGCGTCGTCGTGCTCAATCCCGAGGCCGTGCGCGGGATGACGTTCCTGCGCAAGCTCTCGATGCAGCTGGCCTCCAAGATGCGGTTCGTGTCGGTGCAGCTCGACGCGCTGCTGTCCGGAGACCTCTGGCTGCGCAACGCGAGCCACGCCAACGCCATGGCGGCTCGGCTCGAGGCCGCCGTCAGCGGTGTCGACGGGGTCGAGGTGCAACGTCCGGTCGAGGCCAACGCGGTGTTCGCGATCCTGCCGCCGTCGGTGACCGAACGGATGCAGAAGCGTTACCCGTTCTATGTCTGGGACGAGTCCACAGGCGAGGTCCGCTGGATGACGTCCTTCGACACCACGGAGGCAGACGTCGACGGGTTCGCCGCGGCACTCCGGGACGAGATGGCCACCGACCACACGACGTAGCAGCGACCACCCACCGTGAAGTGACAACCAGGAAGATGCCGATGTTCGCACACGCCGTAAGCGCCTCAGTGGTCTCGGGCACCTCGATCTGGCAGAGCATGTTCGGTTTCGAGATCCCCGCGACGGAGAAGATCCTGCGCACCCTCGGGGTCTATCTCGGCCTGGCGATCATCATGCGGCTGGCAGGCAAACGGCAGCTGACCCAGCTGAACTCGTTCGACCTGATCGTCATGCTGCTCCTGAGCAATGTGGTCCAGAATGCCGTGATCGGGCCGGACAACTCCCTGACCGGGGGACTGCTGGGGGCGGTGGTGCTGGTCGGTTTCAACGCCGCACTGGAGCGGGTTGCGACGGCGACAAGGCGCACCACGACCATCTTCGAAGGCACCCCGACCACCCTTGTCACGGACGGGAAGATTGTGGAGAAGCAGGTTCGACGCACAGGGCTGCGCGACGCCGAGGTCGTCTCGGCGCTGCGCCATCAGGGCGCCAGCACTCTGCGGGACGTGCGCCGGGCGACTCTGGAGCCGGGAGGCAGCATCTCGGTCGAGCTGGCCCGCGAGGCAGAGACCGCGACCTATGGCGAGCTGCGTCAGGCCGTCCTTGACCTGCAGCGCCACCTCGACGAACGGCTCTCAGTCCTCGAGCGGGGTCAGCGTGGGGCGCTTGGCGGAGATGGTGTCACCGGATGACTGCCCGCGCACCCGGCGCCGCACCCACGGTCCGAGATACTCCCGTGCCCACTGGGCATTGGCTCGGGCCGCGTCGGCTCGGGAGAGCGCCGGAGCGGGTGGCAGGGGAATGGCCCAGCCGACATCCGGGGCCGTGAATCCCAGTGTGGTGAAAGCGTTCAGCGCCACCCGCCGATGGCCCTCCGACGTCATGTGAATCCGGTCGGGGCCCCACAACCGCCAGTCGCGCAGGGCGCCCATGCCCCACAGGTCGATGACCGAGGCGTCGTGGCGAAGGGCGATCGACCAGATGTGCGCGGTGTAGGTCGCCGCCCGTCCCCGGCTCGCCCGGATCAGCGGCGCGTCACGGGGGTCGGTGGGGGTAGCCATCAGGACGTCGGCGCCACCGGCACGCAGCCGGGCCACCGCATCCTCGAGCCGGGCGGCCAGGGCGTCGACGTCAGCCCTGGGCCGAAGGATGTCGTTGCCGCCGCCCACGATGCTGACCAGGTCCGGCCCCAGGGCAAGGGCGTTGTCGACCTGCCGGCCGGCGATGTCGACCAGGAGCCGGCCGCGTACCGCCAGGTTGGCATAGCCAAAGTCGTGGCCGTCCTCGCGGGCCACCCGCGCAAGGTGCGCGGCCAGGCGGTCGGCCCATCCGACATACGTGTTGGGGCGGTGGGGATCGGCGTCGCTCATCCCCTCGGTGAAGGAGTCCCCGATGGCCACGTAGCGCGAGAAGGCTTGTGGCTCGCGGTGTCGTGATGGTGACATGCGGGCCGGCGTATCGTCATGCACGGATGGGTCGTTCAAGGCAAGGACCAGTCGATGGGGTCGGCGCCTTGCTGACGCAGCAGGTCGTTGGCGCGGCTGAACGGCCTGGAACCGAAGAACCCGCCATGGGCGGACAGAGGTGAGGGGTGCGCGCTCTTGATGACGGGAACCTGCCCGAGGGCCGGCTCGAGAGTTTGGGCCTCTCGCCCCCACAGGATCGCCACAAGCGGTCCGCCGCGCTTGACCAGGGCTGAGATCGCCTGCGTTGTCACGGCTTCCCAGCCGACGCCGCGGTGGCTTGCCGCAGCGCCGGGACTCACGGTCAGTACCCGGTTCAGCAGCAACACACCCCGATCCGCCCAGGGGGACAGGTCACCGCTGGTGGGTCGGGGCAGGCCGAGATCGGTCCCGAGCTCCTGGTAGATGTTCTGCAGGCTGCGGGGGATCGGTTGCACGTCCGCGGCCACCGAGAACGACAGCCCGACCGCATGGCCGGGACTCGGATAGGGGTCCTGGCCGACGATGAGAACGCGCACCGCGTCGAAAGGCCGCGCGAACGCCCGCAGGACCAGGTCACCCGCCGGAAGGTATCCGCGGCCGGACGCCCGCTCCGCTCGCAGGAAGGCTCCCAGCGCGGCCACCTGCGCGACGACAGGGGCCAGCGCCGGAGCCCATGACGGATGCACCAGCTCAGTCAGTGCGCGGGCGGGGGGCACGAGCGTCAATATATCGAAGTGCGACCACCCATAGACTCCGGCGGTGCACGAATTCAACTCAGACACCGAGGTCTTGGGCGAGGCGATCCTGAAGTACGCCGAGGAACGCATGCGGCTCCACCCCGTACCGCTGGACGGGCCCAGGACGCTCGAGGAGCTCCAGGCCGTCGCGGGCAACACCATCACCCCCGAGGGCATGGGCGGCCTGGGCGCCTTGAAGCTGTTCGGTGACAAGCTCGCAAAGGCCTGCCTGTCGAACGACCACCCCCGCTACCTGTCCTTCATCCCGTGCGCGCCCACCGAGGCCGCGGCGATGTTCGACCTGGTCGTCGGCGCCTCCGGCATCTATGCCGGATCCTGGCTCGAGGGGGCCGGAGCCGTCTATGCCGAGAATGCCGCCCTGCGCTGGATCGCCGACCTCGCCGGGCTGCCGCCCGAAGCCGGTGGCGTGTTCGTCCCCGGCGGCACGGTCGGCAACCTGTCGGCGTTGGTGACCGCGCGCTCGGCGGCGCGTGCACGGCATACGGTGTCGGGCTCTCGCAGGCCGCGACCGAACAAGGTGGCGGCGCAGCTGGAGGCACATTCATCGATCACAACGGCATGCGAGGTGATGGACGCCGAGCTCGTCGGTGTCCACAGCGATGAGCACCAGCGGCTCAGTGGCGACAACCTGCGGGCGGTCCTGGAGGCGGAGGGACCCGAGACCTTCTTCGCGGTGGTGGCGACGGCGGGCACGACGAACTTCGGCATCGTCGATGATCTCGACTCGGTGGCGCAGGTCTGCGCCGATCTCGACATCTGGTTCCACGTCGATGGTGCGTACGGCGGGGCGGGCCTGGCAGCGCCAACCGTTCGTCATCTGTACGCGGGTGTCGAGCACGCCGACTCGTTCATCGTCGACCCGCACAAGTGGCTGTTCGCCCCGTTCGACTGCTGCGCGCTGCTGTATCGCGAACCCGCCCTCGCCCGCTCCGCCCACACCCAGAAGGCGTCGTATCTGGATGTGCTCACCGATGGTTCGGAGTGGAACCCCAGCGACTACTCGATCGGACTGACCCGTCGCGCTCGTGGGCTGCCGCTCTGGTTCTCGCTGGCCGCGCACGGAACCAACGCCTACACTGCGGCGATCGAGCGCACCCTGGCTGTGACGCGTTTCGCGCAGTCGGAGATCGCGCGGCGTCCGTATCTCGAGGCACTCCGTGAGGCCGACCTGTCCGTCCTGGTATTCCGCCGGCTCGGCTGGGAGTCCGAGGACTACTACGCCTGGAGCACCGAGATGATCCGCGAGGAGTTCGCCTTCGTCGTGCCCACCTCACACGATGGTGAGACGGTGGCGCGCTTTGCCATCGTCAACCCGATGACGTCCGAGGACGACATCAGCGCCATCCTGGACACCATGGCCTGAGTCGACCCGCTGGTGTGACCGGTGTGAGGGGTGTGAGGGGTGTGACCGGTGTGAGGGGTGTGGCGGAGAGGCCGCGCGAGCCGCGGCGAGGGAATGACACCGTTGTTATTTGTCGGGCTACGATGGGCTCGCACGCTAGAAACCCGGAGGGCCGCAATGGAAGCAGCACGACAGATCGAGATCACGTCATCGGGCGAGCTCAGTGACCGCGACCGCGACATCATCGCCTTTGAGCGCCAGTGGTGGAAGTACGCCGGCGCCAAGGAGCAGGCCATCCGCGAGCTGTTCGACATGAGCGCCACCCGGTACTACCAGGTGCTCAACGCCCTCATCGACAACCCGATCGCTCTCGAGGCCGACCCCATGCTCATCAAGCGTCTGCGGCGCCTGCGCGCGACCCGTCAGCGTGCGCGCTCGGCCCGTCGTCTCGGCATGCAGATCTGAGCGAGGTGCGCCGCATCGCATCCACGCTCGCAGGGAATCCAGGCCCGCAGGGAAGGCAGACGGGCCGCTGGCCCTGCTCGCTGGCTCCCTTGATGGGCTGCGCGGTGCTCATCCCTTCCTGGCCATCCCTCATACCGGCCGGCCATTTGCACTCGAAGGGGTCGAGTGCTAATCATTGGGTTAGCACTCTCACCATGAGAGTGACAATCCTGACCGTTTGGTGAGGGCCGGAGAACGCGTGCGAACGGCGTACGCCGGATCTGGTCCGTCCGTCGCGGGCGCCACCGGTCACACATCCGTTTCGCGTGGGAGGTACCACCCGAATGGCCAAGATCATCGCTTTCGATGAGCAGGCTCGCCGCGGTCTCGAGCGGGGAATGAACATCCTCGCCGACGCCGTCAAGGTGACCCTCGGTCCAAAGGGCCGCAATGTCGTGCTCGAGAAGAAGTGGGGTGCCCCCACGATCACCAACGATGGTGTGAGCATCGCCAAGGAGATCGAGCTTGAGGACCCGTTCGAGAAGATCGGCGCAGAGCTGGTCAAGGAAGTTGCCAAGAAGACCGACGACGTCGCAGGTGACGGCACCACGACAGCAACGGTTCTGGCCCAGGCGATGGTGCGCGAAGGTCTGCGCAACGTTGCCGCCGGCGCGAACCCCATGGCACTCAAGCGTGGCATCGAGCAGGCCGTCGTGGCTGTCTCGGACGAGCTGCTGAAGATGGCCAAGGAGGTCGAGACCAAGGAGCAGATCGCTGCGACCGCCTCGATCTCGGCCGCTGACCGTCAGATCGGCGAGATGATCGCCGAGGCCATGGACAAGGTCGGCAAGGAAGGCGTCATCACCGTCGAGGAGAGCCAGACCTTCGGTCTCGAGCTCGAGCTGACCGAGGGCATGCGCTTCGACAAGGGCTACATCTCCGCGTACTTCGTCACCGACGCAGAGCGCATGGAGACCGTCCTTGAGGACCCGTACATCCTGGTCGTCAACTCCAAGATCGGCAGCATCAAGGACCTCATCCCGCTGCTGGACAAGGTGCGCCAGGTCGGCAAGCCCGTCCTGATCGTCGCCGAGGACGTCGAGGGCGAGGCTCTTGCGACCCTCGTGCTCAACCACATCCGCCGCACCCTGAGCGTCGTCGCCGTCAAGGCGCCGGGCTTCGGTGACCGCCGCAAGGCCATGCTCGGTGACATCGCCATCCTCACGGGTGCCCAGGTCATCTCCGAGGAGGTCGGCCTCAAGCTCGAGACCACCGAGCTGGAGTCGCTCGGGCGTGCGCGCAAGGTTGTTGTCACGAAGGACGACACGACCATCGTCGAGGGCGCTGGGGACGTTGACCAGATCGCTGGCCGGGTCAAGCAGATCCGCGCCGAGATCGAAAAGTCCGACTCGGACTACGACCGCGAGAAGCTCCAGGAACGCCTCGCCAAGCTTGCCGGTGGCGTTGCCGTCATCAAGGCGGGCGCGGCCACCGAGGTCGAGCTCAAGGAGCGCAAGCACCGCATCGAGGACGCCGTCCGCAACGCCAAGGCGGCCGTCGAAGAGGGCATCGTCGCCGGTGGTGGGGTGGCTCTGCTGCAGGCCACCGACGCTGCATTCGCCAAGCTGGAGCTCGACGGTGACGAGGCCACGGGTGCGAACATCGTTCGCGTCGCGGCTGAGGCTCCGCTCAAGCAGATCGCTTTCAATGGTGGTCTCGAGGGTGGCGTCGTGGTCGAAAAGGTCCGCAACCTGCCTTCCGGCTGGGGCCTTGACGCTGAGACCGGCGACTACGTCGACCTCATCGCCGCAGGCATCATCGACCCGGCCAAGGTCACCCGTTCGGCGTTGCAGAACGCGGCATCCATCGCCGCGCTGTTCCTCACCACTGAGGCCGTCATCGCCGACAAGCCCGAAAAGGCCGCTGCGGCTGCCCCGGGTGGGGACGAGATGGGCGGCATGGGCTTCTGAGCCCACGCGTCTGAGTCCCCTGCTTTCGAACGACGCAGGACAGGGCGGTTCCCCCGAGTGGGGGAGCCGCCCTGTGCGTTGACCCGATCCGCCTTGGCTCGCACCATGGCTGTTGGGCTCACAGCTGTGCATGCCCTCCCCCACTTCTGAAGTCGCAGTCATCGACCGAAAGCGGGCTCGGTGGGTCGATTACTGCGACTTCGATGCCGGGTGGAAGCATTGGGTTCGGCGGCCAAGGATGGAGGCGGGCGATGGCGATCTGGATCGACCCACCCAGCTGGCCGGCTCACGGCCGGCTGTGGTCGCACCTGATCAGTGACAGCTCGTATGACGAGCTGCGCACGTTCGCGACGCAGACCGGCATACCCGCCCGTGGGTTCGAGGGCGACCACTTCGACGTGCCCGAGGGGCTGTATGCCGCACTCGTCGAGGCCGGCGCGCGGCCAACGGGAGGCAAGGAGCTCGCCCGGCTCCTGCGTGACAGCGGGCTGCGATTCCAGAAGCGCAAGGGCGAGCGACCTCTCGCCGCCTACCGCGATGTGTTGGCCCATGTCGACGTCGGACACAGCCTTCATGTCGTTGCCTCATCCCTGCCAACTCCCGACGAGCTCACTGCAGCCGCAGCGGTTTTCGTCGCCGACGCCAATGGCGCCATGTTGCTGGTGCGCACCGTGGCCCGCGACGCGTGGGGGGCTCCGGCCGGTGGGCGTGAGCCGGGCGAGACCGTGCTGGAGTGCGCGACTCGGGAGACGTGGGAGGAGTCCGGGCTACGCATCGACCCTGGGAGGCTGAGGCCGTGCGGCTATGAGCGGGTGACGTTCGACCAGGGCCCGACCGGCCGCTGGCCCAGGCAGCGCAACTACGTCGCTTGCTTCGCCACCGTGCTGGAAGACGTCAGGCCGGCGGTCGCGCCGCAGGGTGTGGATGTGGACGCAGCCGAGTGGGTGCACTGGCCTGAGGCTGAGCGCCGTTGCGGCGGTGAGTTCTGGTGGCCGCTGCTGGCGTCGTTGATCAGTCGCGCAGACGGGCCAGCTCCCGACCGAGGTTGATCCGTGCGGGCGTCTCCCAGGCGTGGAGGGCATGGGTTGTTCGATAGATGGTGTCCCGGTGGAGCAGCGGCTCGAGAATGGCCGCACGACCAGGCCGGAAGGCGGCGTCGGGCATGCCGGCGTACTCCAGGCGAACCTGGTCGCAGTAGCCGTCGAACCGATCCTCCGGGGCCGACAGGATCCACAGGTCGGCGTCATGAAAGGCCGCCTCGAGGGGCTCTTCGGCCTGGACGTCATGGTTCGCGGTGAGCCGGATCAGCCGGTCGATCGCATCGATGTCATCGTCACCGAACCCGACTTGCAGAAGGGTGTCCCGGGCCAGAGCGGCGCTGTCCGCCTCGTTGGAACCAGGGCTTGCGTCCGGGCGGTAGATCGCGTCGTGGAACCACGCGGCCAGCCGGGCGACCGAGCTCTGACGGTCGTCGATCTCGCCGACATCCTCGAGCTCCTCCAGCGCCCAGAACATCTCCACCAGGTGCCGGGTCGTGTGATAGCGGCGGGTCGGCTCGGTCCATCGAGCCAGCAGGTCGGCGCCAGAACGCGCGACGGCGTAGTCGTGGGCTTCTGGCACGATGGCGCGCACGTCCAGGCTCCACCAGGTGATCAGGGCGGGCATGGTCCGCATTCTGTCAGCCGCTCAGCTCGGTGGGCAGGTCGTCGGCGTGGACCACCGTGAGCTCGGAGACCGCGCGGGTCAGCACGACGTAGAGCCGTCGCAGCCCGGTGCGACGGTCGGGCTCGGCAGCGGCTATGGCAGACGGCTCGACGACGATGACCCGGTCGAACTCCAGCCCCTTGGCTACTGTGGCCGGGATGACATCAATCTGATGGTCCACGTCCCCATGATCCGAGCCCAACACGCCGTGATCGATCTTCTTGTGGGACAGCGCCTTCGAGAGCGCGTTCACCGCAGCATCCGCGCAGATGACACCGACCGAGCCGGGCTCCATGGCATACGCCACGACGGACCTTGCCACACGGTCATACAGCAGGGCGGGCTCGACGCGCTCGACCTCGAGGCGGCCGGGGTTCTCTCGCACCGACACCGGCGCGTCCAGACCCGGTGCCATTGACGGCAGCAGCTGGGCTGCATATTCGATGACGCCCGCGGGCACCCGGAACCCCCGGACAAGGATCTCGATGATGCCTGCCGGTTTGCCGAGGTGCCTGAGAGAAGTCTCCCAGGACTCGGTGGCCCAGGGCGTCGTGCCCTGCGCCAGATCACCCAGAACCGTAGCCGATCCTGTCGAGCATCGCCGTCCCACTGCACGCAGCTGCATCGGTGAGAGGTCCTGGGCCTTGTCGAGGATGACGTGTCCCAGGCTCGGGGTGCGCTGGAGGTGATCACCGATCTCGTCGAGCAGGACGGCGTCGGCCATCGACCATCGTGCCGATCCGCGGGCGGCAGGAGGGTTGGCCCACAATAGTGTTGAGCGCTCCTGTTCGCTTAGGACGTTGGCGGCGTGGCTCTCGAGAGCTGCCGCGTCCGAGAGCAGGCTGAACAGCACGGCTTTCGGGTCGAGCGCGGGCCACACCTGGCCGGCGTACCTTCTGACTGCCGCGGAACGTGCTACGGCCTCCTGAACGCGGTCGTCGGGGGAGTCGCCGGCCTGTTCCATCAGCAGCAGGATCGCGTGGGCCAACCGGTGGGGCAGCATCTGCCGCGCGGCGTCGTACCTCACCCCGCGGGTCTTCAGCTCCTGCACGATCTCGGCCACATCGGATGCCGGTATGCGCCACTTGTGCGCGCCGCGAGGCAGCACGCATGGATCCTTGGGCGTTCGCACGTGGGACCAGACCGCGGTCCGCAGGACCTCCGCCAAGCGCGAGTCTCCTTTGAGGACAGCGGTGTCGACGCTGTCCTTGCCGCGCACGGGCACCGACGCGAGCAGCTCGTCGATCGTGCTGTGCCGGACCTCAACCTCGCCCAGGGCGGGCAGCACAGCTCCGATGTGGTCGAGGAATGCACGGTTCGGACCGATGACCAGCACGCCGCCACGAGCCAGGCGCTCACGAAAGGCATAGAGCAACCAGGCCGCCCGGTGCAGGCCGACCGCCGTCTTGCCGGTGCCGGGGGCGCCCTGGACACAGACCGTTGTGCCAACGTCGGCACGCACGATGAAGTCCTGCTCCGGCTGGATCGTGGCAACGATGTCGCGCATGGGCCCGACCCTTGGCCGCTCGATCTCGCCGACCAGAATCTGGCTCGTGAGGGCGGACCCGGGCGGCGCCGTGCCGCCATCGTCGCGATCGAGCCACTCGTCCTCATAGGCGGTCAGCTCACCCCGGTCGATGCCGAAGCGCCTGCGCAGGCTCACGCCCATCGGCTCGGCCCGGGACGCGCGGTAGAAGGCGGTGGAGACGTCGGCCCGCCAGTCGATGACGACAGGGTCGCCGTGGGAGTCTGCCACGTGGCGGCGCCCGATATACCACCGCTCGGGCGTCTGGGCCTCAGCGGGATGCTGGTCGATCCGGCCGAAGAACAAGCCAGTGGTCGGGTCGTCGATCAGGGACTGCGCACGGCGGTAGAGCGTTGCCGCCAGGAGCTCGCCAGAGAGGGGGTCACCGCCATGTGCCTCCAACGACAGCGTCCGCTCGCGCATCCGGGTGAGCTCGGCGCGCGCCCCGGCGAGGTAGTCACGCTCGCGTTCGAGCTCCGGGGCAACAGACATGACGACAGGTGCCTTCCGCGGGCAGGTGCTGGGGGTGAGTCGTGCAGCCTATCCCGCGGAAGACCTGTGCCGGTAGCGCGTACGGCGGAGGCAGCCGCTGCGCTACTGGTTCGTGGCCGGTTTGCTGGTGAGGGTGATGCTGACGTCCTTGGTCTGACCGTTACGCACGAACTTGACCGTCACCTTGTCTCCCACGGTGAGCTCCCGGACCTGGGCCACGAGCGACAAGGACCCGTCGATCGACTTGCCGTCGACCGCGATGATCGCATCGCCGGCCTGCAACCCGGCCTTGTCCGCGGGAGTCCCGCTGACGACATTGACGACGACGGCCGCAGCGCGCTTGGCGGACGCCAGGGCCACCACATTGTCCTTGGAGCTGACCCCGAGGTAGGCGTGCTCGGCCTTGCCGGACGTAATCAGCTGGTTGGCGATCGACTGGGCCTGGTCGACGGGGATCGCGAAGCCGATGCCGATGTTGCCGCTCTGCGAGGACGATCCGAGGGATGACCCGAGCGAGGCGATGGACGAGTTGATCCCGATGAGCTGGCCGCTGGCGTTGACGAGGGCGCCGCCACTGTTGCCAGGGTTGATCGCGGCACTGGTCTGGATCGCGTTGGTCACGACCGAGCTGCTGGCGGACTGCTGCCCGAACTGGTCGCCGGGCTGCTGCTGTGTGGTGGTGACGGGCCGGTTGAGCGCGCTCACGATGCCGGTGGTCACCGTCCCTGCCAGCCCCAGAGGGTTGCCGACGGCCATGACCTGTTCGCCGACCGTGATCGCGTTGGCATCACCGAGCGCGATGGCCTTGAGATCCTTCGGCGCGTTGGTCAGCTTGATGACGGCCAGGTCCGTGGAGGGGTCGGTGCCAACGACCGTGGCGTCGTAGGTCCGCAGGTCGTTGAGGGTCACCGAGATCGTTGAGCCCTGGCCGGCTGCAGCCACGACGTGGTTGTTGGTCAGGATGCGGCCGGAGGTGTCGAAGATGACGCCCGAGCCCTGGTCGCCGCCCTGGCCGCTGGTCACCGTGATGGCCACCACACTCGGTGATACAGCACTTGCGACGACGGCCCAGTTGGGAGCGTCCGCGTTGGCCTGTGCCACCGGCGCGGCAGAGGTGGTCGCGCTTGACCGGGACTGCACCGCAGGGGACGCGGTGACGTCGCCTCGCGTCAGGGCATACGTTCCCGCGCTCGAGAGAGCTGCGGTGAGGGCCGCGACGATGACCAGCTCGGCCAACCTGCGGGGCTTGGCCGGCCGAGCGGGCTCTGTGCCGGCCTGCGTGAACACAGGCGGGCGCGGCTCAGCCGGAGAATAGGGAGCCACAGGAGGGTATGCGGGATTCCGCGGCTGCTCCTGCGTCTGGTTGTACCAGAGCGGCTGTTCCTGCGTCTGGTCGTACCCGAATGGCTGCGGCTGCGCCTGCGACTCGTCGTACCCGAGCGGTGCAGTGTGCGCCTGGTCGTACCCGAGCGGCGCGGTGCGTTCGTTCGCCGGGGGCTGGGTCGCGGTGGGAGCAGTCGCAGCTGGGCCTGTCGCCGAGGGTTCCGCCGTGGCGGGCTCGGTCGCAGTGGGCTCCGGCATACCCTCGTCTGGCTGTGGTGGCTGGAACGGAGGCTGTTGCGTCATCGGAAGCTCCTTGGTGTTGTTGAGGTCCACTCAATACCGCGCGCATCAAACGAGGCTGGGCGCTGACTGGGAGTTTGCTGTGGGCAGGTCCACGACGAAGGTT
>DASVHT010000402.1:0-2441 GCA_036382455.1 Dermatophilaceae bacterium | reverse complement strand
GGTGCTGACCAGGACCGCTTGCCGACCCCAAGCACCGGCCGTCACGCCGAAGACGTTACTGCGGGTTGTCGTGACAGCGGCCGTCATTGCAGCAGGGGATCTACGATGGAGCCCGCAGTGCCATTCACACCGGTGGCGTTGACGCGAACGGTAACGGCGGTCCGGCTCATCGGCATCGGGAAGGTCAGCCGGTACCGGTTGGCCATGTCCGCCGCCAGCGCGTCATACGGGCCCAGCGGGGCATCCGCTAAGACGCTGCTGTACGCCGTTCCACCAGTGGCGGCCAGCGCCGCGCGCAGGGCGCTCGAGCCTGGGACACCCCTACCGACCAGGTAGACCTGGGTCCCCGACGCCTGGGCGCCCAGCGTGGCGTCGGCAATCTCGTTTTCCCGCTGCGCAATCCCGGCCGAGCCAACGACCAGCACGGCTTGATTCAACCGCGGCGCGCTCGCGACCTGCCTGGCGGCAATCAAGAGGGCCGCGCCGGGTGAAGCCGTTCCAGCGGGTGACACTCGCTCCAGGGCTCTCAACGCGGCGGTGACGTCTTTGGTAACCGGTTGAAGCAGAGTCGGTCCAGCAGTGCCTACGACGACTGCCCGGCTGTCCGTGGGTAGCTGCAACAGCAGTTTGGTCGGGCCGTTGCCGGCGGCCGGAAGGTCGCTCCTGGTGACGTCCGCCGAGGTTTCCGCGACGATAGCCACTATCTCTCCAGCGGCAGGAGCAGGATCGACCGTGGTGGCAGCGGACCGGCCGTCCAGAGACACCTCGAAGGCCGCCGCCGGCAGGACAGCTGCGCGCGGAGCTCCCGGGACACTAACGGTCAGCGTCGCATCGCCGCCAGCAGCTCGTTCCTGGCCGACGACTCGGATAACGTCGGTCACAGCTGGTGGCGCCGATCTGGCTGTTGCGGCATTGCCGTTGGTGGTGAACCGCAAGAAGCGTGCAGCCAGCACGACGTTGATCGCCGTCAGGCCGACCAGTAGGGTTAGGGCAACATAGTGGGCTCTCCGGCTTAGCGGCATCTGGGCTTATCCGGTCACTTCAGTCGGAAGGTCCCCCCAGCGGGCGGCAGCTGTGGTTGGACTGGCGACGACGTTCCATTGGACGGCGCCGATTGAGCATTGTCTCCAGCCGAACCCGCCCCCCCGCGGACGGGAGACCTTCGCAGGGAGCCACCGCCGTTGCCGGGTCCGCCCGCTCAGCCGACAGGGACATACACGGCCACTGGGTCGAATGTCTCGGCGTCTTTCTCGGACTCCGCCGACTGCCATCCCCAGCGAGGCGTAGGCCGGCTCAGCTTCGTGGTGCATGCCGAGCGGCGAGACCCCGAAGACCCAGCGCAACCAGATGCCCTAGACGCCCTCCAGAGACAGTCTGCCTTCGCCTGTGGAGTTCCTCGTACCCTCCCCGGACCATGGCTGATGGGCTGACGAGATCACGCCGACTGGACACCAGCTATCCTGAAGGCATACCGACTCTCGAGGGAATGCCGACGCTGACGGTCGGACCACCGGGCTCACCGGAGCTGACGTTCGCGCTGACTGCCGTACCGTGGGCGCTGACTCCCCCGTTGCTGACACTGGCTCCCCCACTGCGGACGGCGATTCTCGTGCTGCTGACGCTGACGCTGTCTCCGCCGCCGCCATGCAGCACAGGCGACGAGTTGTTGGCGCCCGCTGGCGCCGGCACAGCCACCTGACGCGCGTTACCTGCCGGCTCCGCCCCAGTCGAGATGATTCTGCTACTGCTCACGTGCGGGTTGCCGGAGGGCGTGGAGACGGCGACTTCCCGACCAGGCAGGCCGACCGCAGCAAGCGCTGGTGCCTGGACGATGTCGTTCCCGCCCTGTCCACTGGTGCCCAAGGGAGTTTTGGGTGCGACTGCTTCGCCTTGCTCGCCCACGGCGGCGGCCGAGGCGGTGGCAGCAGTGATCGACGCTGCATCCTTCGTTTGGCCTAGTGGGACGTCGATGTTCATCGGCACGTTGTCGCTGCTACCAGTTGTTGGGGACCCTGGAGTTGCGCCCGGGGAACTTGCGGGCGGTGCTGCTGAGCCATGCTCGCAGCGGCTCCCGTGCTCAGTAGCAATCGCCGTGACGCTGCGGCCGTTGGCTGTGCATGCGATGCTCGCTGCACTCGTGCTCTCGGTCGCCCCATTTGCAGCGGCAAGCGTCGCACCGGAACCGGCGAGCCCGGCAGCGAACACCAGCGCTGCTCCGAGTGTGATCGCGCGCGGTTGATCAATCATAACTGATCGCCTCCCTTTTGATCTGAATAGCTTTACGATCGACACCTGCTGCCGGATGTTGACGCCGCCGCCCGTCATTTGACCCGAGGGTATTCCTTAGGCGTTGGTCTGAATCTGATCGCGTTTCTCCGGCAGCGCAGCCTGGTCGACCGCAACGTTGTGATTCTCGGCGGCGTCGATCTGTCGTCGTTCCC
>DASVHT010000401.1:0-4355 GCA_036382455.1 Dermatophilaceae bacterium | reverse complement strand
GTATCCAGCTGCTGGCGGACTCGGTGGGTCGCACTGACTCGTCGGGCAGCGAGCGCGAGATTCTGTTCTCAGAGAGCCTGCGCTTGTTCAACAGCGGAGACCTCATCGGCGTGGCGCCAGGGCGAACCAAGCACACGCTGGCTAACGCGGGGGCGTCGTACGTCAAGGAGGCGCACAACGACTACATGGGCACTCTGGTGGAACGGGGGGTGCTCGGCGGCGTCGGCCTCATCGTCCTGATCTCGGCTGCCGGCGTGCGCCTGACGCGAGTGACGTTCCGGCCCCTTCGCCCGAACGTGGCAGCGCTGGTCCCCAAACCGGAGTACCTGCTCGGGTTGGGGTTCGCGCTCCTGGCCTCAGGCTTCTTCTACGAGGTTCTCCACTTCCGGCACCTGTGGGCCTTCCTCGGGCTTGTCGCCGGGCTCGACATGCTGAGGAGTCGTCAATGGCTGCGCTGACGCAGGCCGTGAGGGCAGGATTGCGGGGCCAGGGACGTCGCGGCCTTCCGGGGCGCGCCGTGGTGGACAACATGGGCAGCCGGATCGTCGCGATCACGGCCGTCACCGCTGTCACCGTTCTCGTCGCGCGTTCGGGCGGACCCAGTGATGTGGGCGTGCTGGCGCTCCTGCGGGTTCTCCCCGGTCTGGCGGGCGTCCTGGCTGCCTGCGGGCTACCCACCGCCATGGGCTACTTCATCGCGGGACCAGAGCGCGACCACCCCCGGCTCTGGCCGACCCTCATCGCGGTCATGGTCGCCGGTGGGCTGGCCGGGACCCTCCTGTGGTTCGCCCTGGCACCCATGATCCAGCGGTTCATCATCTCGTCCACGACCGTTGCGGTCGTGGCCGCCGCCGGCATCACCGTCTTCACCCAGCTCCCGGTCTCGGTGGCCAAGTCGAGCCTTCAGGCGCTTGACGATCTCCGGGGCTCCAACCTGGTCACGGCCGGCGAAGAGGTCGCGTTCCTGCCGCCCTACCTTGCCGGCTACGTGGCCGGGATGCGGGGACCCTGGCTCATCGTCTTCTCGTTGCTGGTGGCAGACATCATGGTGGCGGTCCCTGCCTGGGTCCGCATGTCACGACGGGTCCGCAAAACCGGGTTGCGGATGTCCGGCCGCGCTGATCTGGGACTCGGGCGCCGAGTCGTTCTGTTCGGCACGCGCAGCCAGGTGGGCGGGGTGATGGGGCTCCTGAACCTGCGCTTCGACTTCGTGGTCCTGGGGGTCATGGCCGGGCCCGCTGCCGTGGGCACCTACGCCGTCGCCTCGAAGTACGCCGAACTGCTGCGCCTGCCGGCGCTTGCCGTCACCTGGGTGGCCTACCCGAGAGTGGCACGGATGGGCGCATCAAGCTTCGGGGCTCGAGCCCGACAGCTGATGGCACCGCTGCTGGCCTTCGGAGTCCTTTCGGCCGCGGCCCTTTCCCTGCTGGCGTTCCCGCTCTTCCCATGGGTGTTCGGCGAGGAGTTCCAGGCCGCGATCTGGCCCGCGGTCATCATCTTGTGCGGGCTGGTCGTCGAGCCCGCCGCCGGTTTCGGCAGTGCCTTCCTGCTGGGCTCAGGGCGGCCGGGGCTCAACTCGATGCTGCTGGGCACCGGACTGGTCGTCACCCTGGTGCTGGACCTGCTGCTGATCCCCGGCCACGCCGCGGTGGGGGCCGCGTGGGCGTCTGCGGCGGCCTATCTGTCGACCGATGTGCTGCTCGTTCTTGCGATGTGGCGCATGACAAGGAACCAGACATGAAGAACAAATTCGCCCGCACCGGGGCCATTGCCGCGTTGGTCTGCACCCAGCTTGTGCTGTCCGGCTGCCAGTCCGGCGGGACAACAGCGAGACCGCGGGCGTCGGTCCCCGCCCCCACGGCAACGCCGCGCGCCCAGTACATCGACCTGGCCGACAGGATCGCGGCACGAAAGACGACCGTCTGGGTTGAGGCGGACCTGGTCAAGGCATGGCAGAAGCGAGGGCAGCGATATGACGACGTCCTCAACATCGCGGTGAAGCTCGCCAGCCGTCCCGGAGTGGTGGGCATCAAGATCGCCGACGAGCTGGGGTACCACGACGGCATCGACACCCCCCAGCAGGCGGGCAAGTTCCTGGCGCAGGCCTCGCATGATATCCGGTCCCGCCTGCCCCGCACCAAGATCCTGGTCGACATGATCGTGCCGCAGCTCGGATGCCTCGCCTGGGTGGACAAACCGGCGACGAAGTCCGAACGGAGCGCCTGTGCCACCTCGGCGGGCAAAACCAGCCCCGCCGCCACGATCGCCGCGGTCGACAGCTATCTCAAGTCCAAGACCATTGACGTGATCGACCTCAGCACCGGACTTCGGGACACGGCGGAATACAGCAAATGGAAGACCACCCCCGACGAGGCCATGCGCGCTGCCTGGACCGAGGCCATCCGGCGTCACTGGGGCACCCTGGTCACTCTCCAGGCACGCAAGGCGATGGCTCACCCGGGGTCCTACACAGGCGGCGCCGCGCAGGCCAAGCAGGAGCTGCGGACCTACGTCGACATCCCGCTGGCCAACGGCGCCCGAGCCGTTGACATCTGGACGTGGAGCCAGCCGTACAAAGGAACGACCTACCGGCTCTTCGACCCGGGGCTGCGGAGCAACCCGCTCATCGCCGGGCTGGCCCGGCGTCGCGCGGCGGGTGACCCCCTGTTCACGCACATGACACCATCATCGCTGGAGGTCAGTCCCGAAGCCGACGTCGCGGCAGCCACCGCCATCTTCACCAATATCTTCGTCGCGGCGGGTGCAGGGTGAGGGCCTGGGCGAGGCCGTCGATGGCCGCACGAGTGCCCCCGGTGACTGCGCGGCATACCGCCACGGGCATCGGGCGGCGGACCCTAGACGTCCTGGTGGCCGCGACCGGGCTGGCACTTCTGATGCCCCTGCTCGTCGTCATCGCTCTGGCCATCAAGGTAAGCAGCGAGGGGTCGTTCCTGTTCCGGCAGGTTCGACTGAAGGAAGGCCGGCGCGAGTTCACGATCCTGAAGTTCCGGACGATGCGATGCACCCAGAACGGCCCGGAGATCACGGCATACTGCGACAAGCGGATCACCGCAATAGGAGCCTTCCTGCGGCGTAGCCATATCGACGAGCTGCCACAGCTGGTGAACGTCCTCCGCGGCGACATGACCCTCGTGGGACCCCGCCCCGAGACGCCTGCGCTGGCTGCCCGCTACCCGCCTGAGTGCCAATGGGTGCTTGAACACAAGCCGGGACTCACGGGGCCCACACAGGTGCGGTCACCGGAGCTCAACAACATCCCTGTTGACGTGGCCGACACCGAGCAGTGGTACCTGAAGCACCTGGTTCCGCAACGAGTCGAGATGGACGCGACCTATCTGGATCACCCCACCCTCACGGCTACCCTGCGTGTCCTCGTCGATACCGCCCGCCACGTGATCGTTTCTTGTTCTTGTCACGGAGTCCAAAAGGGGTAGAACCCACCCCAGCAGAAATTCGGGCCGGGGTCGGGTTTGCGAAGCCAAGCGGGGCCGATGGTCACCAAGGTTCCCACAGTGGGCAGCACCCGTACTCGGATCGAGGCTGATAGGGAGCGCCTTGTTGTCAAAGGGCAGGACGTAGTTACCTCGATCGTGGTGACGAGGCGGGGGGTGCTGCAGTATGTGACGCTGGGGGTCAGCGGGTGTCTGGGACAGCGTGTCTGTTCGACGCGATGTCAAGGCTGAGATGCCCGGGTTGGGTACCGTAGGACCGTGTGTTCGGCAGGAGCTTGACCGCTGTCTAAGATCGAGTGTTGCCCTGCATCACGTTGGTGGACAGGGCTTCTCATAGCCACCGGGGCGGGTCGATCCACACGCTGCAAGCCCAACTGTACCGACCCCAACGGTCAGCTCAAGGGATCTTTGCCGGCGGATGTCGGGTTGTCATGACCGCGTCAGCGGCGTCCTCGATCGCTACCAGGACGGGGTGAGGGAGGATGAGTCAAGATGGAGCGCCCGCAGGCCTGTCGCGGGCCGCGGGAGCGGGCCGGGCCTGGCCGAGGACGAACGATCTTGACGCCCACGAGCGAGGCCCGAAGATCGGGCGGTGAGGACACCGCTGTGGTGACCCGGGCCCAAGGGAGGCTGGTGGGCGCTCATCACGTGTGCCGGAGGAGTCCGCAGCTAGTCCGCACGAGCGCGAACCACCCCCACGGCGTGCAAGCCGTTAAGAGGCGATCAAGCACGAAATCAACAGGATTCGCGCCAACCCGCACACCCAGATGGCTCTTTTAATCCGTAGGTCGTCGGTTCGAGCCCGACGGGGCCCACTAATGTTTGTGCAGGTCAGAGGCCCGCAGACCGCCTCAGATGATCCGGAACCGTCCCTAATCACGA
>DASVHT010000400.1:0-3140 GCA_036382455.1 Dermatophilaceae bacterium | reverse complement strand
GCAGTGGTGCTGCACTCCTTGGTCAAGGATCGCGACGCGCGATACCAGGACGCGGCGCAGTTCCGGTTGGACCTCTCAGCCGCGCGAACCGGGATGCCGATCAGCTCCGCCGCCCACGGGACGGCGGCGGGTGCCGCGCTCGCTGAAGGGGCGCTGTCCGGCGCCGCCGCGATGGGCGGCGACCCCACCATGGCGATGCGTCCCGCCGACGCAACCCAGGTGGTCGAGGCACCGGTCGGCCGGCCGCACAACACCGCGACCTTGCCGGCGATCGGCCGAGACCCGGCCGAGGTACCGCCCAAGAGGCACTGGGCAACATACGTTCTGCTCGCCTTCGCCGTCGTGGTCGCTCTGGCCCTGCTCGGCCTGGCCGGCAAGGCGGTGTTCACCGCAAACAACGAACCGCCCAAGGTGACCGTCCCGACGGTGCTCAACCTGACCCAGGCCCAGGCCGAGGCCAAGCTGCGCGCCGCGGGCTTCGACCCGGTAGCCACCTTCGCCACCAACCCAGCGGCGAAGGGAAAGGTCATCGACCAGAGCCCCCAGGCCGGTGAGAAGTTACCGGCGAACACCAAGGTCGCCATCACCGTGTCCAGCGGTCCGGGCCAGACGGTGGTGCCGGATGTCACCGGCCAGAGCGCCGACTCGGCCAAGGTGACGCTCGCTGCCCTCGGCCTCACCGTCGGCTCGGTGCAGACCGTCGACGACCCCAGCCTCGACAAGGGCAAGGTCATCGCCACCGTGCCGGCTGCCGGCGAGACGGTCCCGGCCGGGTCGGCGGTCGTCCTCAAGGTGGCCAGCGGCAAGGTCAAGGTGCCCGATGAGGTCGGCGCCGACCGAGGTACTGCCCAACAGGCCCTCAGCGACCTGAAGCTGAAGACGAAGACCACCTTCAAGGACAGCGCCGACAAGCCCGAGGGCACGGTCTTGTCCCAGACACACGTCGGCGAGACCGTCGACGCCGGCACCGTGATCGATCTGGTGGTCGCGCAGACGCCTCAGCCGACGACGCCACCGCCGACGACGCCACCGCCGACGACGCCACCGCCGACGACAACCGTTCCTTGAGGATGCGCGACGCCACACCGCGGGTCACTCGTGAAGTCGCACAGATCGACCCAATCGGTCCCCGGTCAGTCGATCTGTGCGACTTCACGGCCAACGTCAGGGTGAGGCGACCATCCGCGCCACGCCAGCGACGTCGTGGACCAGCGGGCTCAGGCCTTCGGCCCGGCTGACCGCGTCGGCCAGGCCGCACACCTCCAGCCAGTTGGCGAGGAGCCGGTGTCCACCTTGGGTCAGGACGCTCTCGGGGTGGAACTGCACCCCCTCAAGGGGCAGGGTGCGATGTCGAACCGCCATGATCACGCCGGACTCTGTGTGCGCCGTCGTGATCAGGTCATCGGTGACGGTGGTGGGGTCGATGGTCAGTGAGTGGTACCGCGTCGCGACGAAAGGCGATGGCAGACCCCGTAGCACCCCTGTGCCGTCGTGATGCACCGCCGAGGTCTTGCCATGCAGAAGCTCCGGCGCCCGGTTGACCGTGGCACCGAAGACGACACCGAGCGCCTGATGACCCAGGCAGACCCCGAGCATCGGCTGGCTGCGCTCGGCACAGGCCGAGATCATCGCCATCGAGACTCCGGCGTCCTGCGGGGTGCCAGGACCCGGTGAGACCAGGACGCCGTCGAAGTCGGCGCCGTCGGCCGGCGTGAGGGCATCGTTGCGAGCGACCTCGCACTCTGCACCAAGCTGTTGAAGATAGCCGACGATGGTAAACACGAAGCTGTCGTAGTTGTCGACGACAAGGATGCGAGGGCTGCGAGGGAGCCCAGCGTTGGCGACCGCGTTGCTCATCGAAGTGCCTTCATGGGGCTGAGGTGGTGGGCACGGAGGTGGAGGGGCCGGGGGACAGCGGTCCCGTCTGGATCGTGTTGTCGTTGAACGGCACGAGTGGGGCGACGGCCGGGAACAGCCACAGGAAGCAGACCGCGACCACGCCAACCACGAGGATCATCGACAGGAGGGTCTTGACCGGCCAGGGCCCGGGCAGCCGCCGCCACAGCGGTCCGTACATGTCAGGCCACCGCCCCTGAGGGGACGGACATGAACACTGCCGGAAGCCCGTTGGCCCGGGGGATGATCCGCACCAGCCGGGAGAACACGACATATCGGTAACGCGCGCTGTACTTGGGCTCGCAGGCGGTCATCGTCATCCAGGACTGCGTGGGTTGGACACCGGGGTGCTGGGGCGCGGGGGCAATCACCTCGACGTGGTCGGGGGTGACGATCACATGCCGGTCCACGGCATACACAACGTAGCTGGCCTTGGTCTCGACCACGATGACGTCCCCCTGGCGGAGCAGGTCGATGTTGTGGAACGGGCGGCCGTAGGTCGTGCGGTGCCCGGCCACGGCGAAGTTGCCGACAAGCCCCGGCATCACCGTGCCGGAGTAGTGCCCGACGCCCTTGATCAGCGTGTCGTGATCGGTGCCCTGGAGCACCGGCCGGGCAAAGGTGGCGCCGAAACGCGGGATACGAAGGATCGCGAACGCCTCGCCGAACGGGACGTGGTTGAGCGTGGCCAGTGGGTCCGTACTGCCGACGCCACCATGACGTGCGTCGCCGAACCCCCGCTCAAGAGCCTGGATCGTGACGGCCTGGTCACGGTTGGCCACCACGTCGGTCCACCACAGCTGCCACGAGACGAAGAGCAGCAGGAGCAGCCCGATGGTGATGAGCATCTCGCCGAGCGTGGCGACCACCCGTCGCGGCCCGCTCATCGTTGGCCGATCATCTCTGGGTCTTCGCGTGCAACAGGCTCAGGCTGCCCGCGTATGCCGGGAGCCTCGCCTCGGGTGTGCTAGTCACGTCGTAACCGAGCCCGAGCAGAGCTGCATACTGTCGATAGATCGTGACCTCCCGGCTCGCGTCCAACGCGGCGCGCATGGCGGGCACGTCCCCGATCGCCTGGATGACGTAGGGCGGCGAGTAGACCCTGCCCTGCAGGATCAAGGTGTTGCCCACGCACCGCACGGCACTGGTCGAGATGACTCGCTGGTCCTGCAGCATCATGGCCTCGGCGCCCCCCGCCCACAGCGCGTTGACCACGCTCTGGACGTCCTGCTGATGCACCACGA
>DASVHT010000399.1:0-4381 GCA_036382455.1 Dermatophilaceae bacterium | reverse complement strand
GAGGGGACTCCTGGGCCCGGGGCTGCGCGTCCCCGGCAATACGGCTGGCGGCCGGCGCGCTGGTGGACGAGTCTGGAGCCGTGGCTGATCCACGTCCCGCCATCGCCTGCCCGGGTCGGCAGAGGCCGCCCTCCGACGCCGTGCAGGAGAAGCCTGAGGCCGCGCCAGGAGCGGGGTCGACGGAAACCCCCGTGGCGCCCGGCACGGTGCGGCTGCACGTCCACCCCGCACTGCGCTTCCTGCTGCCGCGCCGGGGCCGCGAGCGCGGCGAGCTCGACCTGCCTCACGAACCGACTGCCACGGTGGGGCATCTCGTCCAGAGTGTGGGCGTGCCACTGACCGAGGTCGGGGACCTGGTCGTGGCCGAGGTTTCGGTGTCCCGGCGGAGCCGGTTGCAGGCGCAGGATCAGCTGGACGTCGTGGTCCGAGCCCGGCCGCAGCCCCTGGAGGGGGCGGCGCTCTTCCTGTTGGACGTGCACCTCGGCGCGCTGACCCGCAGGCTTCGGCTCCTGGGCGTCGACGCGGCGTACGACAAGGACGCTGATGACGACCATCTCGTCGAGCTGGCCGGACGTGAGGACCGAGTGCTGCTCAGCCGAGACCGGGGCCTGTTGATGCGCAAGGCGCTGCGCCGTGCCGCTTTCGTGCGCGGGCAGCACCCCGACGCCCAGCTGGCCGACTTCATCGAGCGGTTCCGCCCGCCGCTGCAGCCGTGGAGCCTGTGCCTGGCCTGCGGAGGAACGCTGGGCCCGGTTTCGAAGGCTCAGGTGGCCAACCAGCTTGAACCGGGGACGTTGCGCACGCAGCAGCGATTCTCCCGGTGTCGGTCCTGCGGCCACGTCTACTGGCATGGAGCGCACGACGCCAAACTGCAGCAAGTGGTCCGGCACTACACCTGAGGCAGTAGCTCGTCGATGTGTTGTTCACAAACATCCGGATCTGGCCGCATACAGCGCGCGTGTGCGTCGCAGTTGGGGATCGGTCACTGGGAGAACAGCTGTCAGGCCAACGCGACAAGCATCTCGTCGATGACCGGCCGGGTGATACGGCTGGGCCCACCCGCATCGACGTACGCGTCGTGCAGGGCCCGTGTCCTGGCCGGTCTGCCGGAGCAGTACTCGAAGAGCACGGCAGCGAGCTCTTGGCACGGATCCCCCGGTCCGCTGTTGTCCCAGTCGATGACACAGAGTTGGCCGGTAGTCGTCATTCGAACGTTGTCCGCCCAAAGGTCGAGGTGCAGCCGCTGTAGCTTCGTCGGCTCTTCCAGCAGCTCTTCGAGGCCGCAGAACTCGTCCTGGAGTTGCGTGAGCCTTTCCCCAGGCGGGTTGTCCGCGGCAATCAGCTGCCGGAACAGTTGATGCCACCGCGCGGCCCCAACTGGTTGGGTATACAAGGAACGCGCAGAACCGTTGCTGAGATACCCGAGTCGGTGGATCCCTCAACCAGGACACCGACCATTCCCGTTCCGGCACACCCGCACTCCCAGCGACCTCCTGGAACTCCGCGCTCCGCCGGGCATCAGCTTCTGGCTCCCGATGGAACAGCTCCTTTACAGCACAGATGCCAGTCGACGTCTAGAGCCGCCACACCTGGCCCAGCTCCCCGCGAGATGCGCCTCCCTGCAGGACAGGGCTTCCGCCGAGGGCGAACTGGCTCACGATCTCGCCTACGTCACGCGTAGACAACACACGGATCAGTATCCAGCCGCGGCCAGCAATTCGTCGGGGACTCCTCCGTAAGTTACGCTAGCGTAGGTTACTAGCCGGTAGATGACAGGAGTCGCAGTGATCGGAGAGGCCACACGCACGGTGATGCTGAGCGGGCACGAGCTCGCATACCTGGACAGCGGCGACGGTCCGGCGGTGCTGTTCATTCACGGACTGACCAACTCGAGCCGGAGCTGGGCCCGCCTGGTCGACGCGTTGAACACGGATCACCGCATCTTGGCGCCTGACCTTTACGGCCACGGTGCATCGGCGAAGCCGATGCGCGACTACTCGCTGAGCGCGCACGCCGCCACATTGCGGGATCTGCTCGATCGACTCGGTATCGATCGGGTGACGTTGGTGGGGCATTCCCTCGGTGGTGGCATCGCGATGCAGTTCTGCTACCTGTTCCCCGAGAGAGCCAATCGTCTCGTCCTGGTCTCCAGCGGAGGCCTGGGACGGTCCGTGAGCCCGCTGCTCCGAGCGGCCACGCTGCCCGGCGCCGAATGGGTCCTGCCGCTGATCGCATCCGATTGGGTGCGAGTCCGGGCCGAAGCCGTGGGACGGACCCTTGCCAAGACTGGCTGGCGGCCGAGCCCTGATGTGACCGAGGCTTGGCGCGGGTTCACGTCCCTCGCCGACGCTGACAGTCGACGCGCCTTTCTCGCAACGACTCGCTCCGTCATCGATCCGGGCGGACAGACCGTCACCGCGCATGATCACCTGCCGATGGTCATCGAGATCCCCACCTTGGTTGTCTGGGGCACGCGGGACCGGATGATTCCCGCCTGGCACGCCACCACCGCTCACCAAGCATTTCCCGGCAGCCGGGTGGAGCTCTTCGTGGATGCTGGACACTTTCCGCACTTGGACGAGCCTGAGCGGTTCGCGGAGGTACTGCGCGGCTTTCTTGCGGGCTGAAGACTTCGTGATTCCGGGCGACGCCGTTGACCGGGCCACTTGAATGAGCCGGGCTTCGCAGGGCGCTGACCTGCAGGTATAACGGTGGGCCCCGTCGGTTTCGAACCGACGACCTACGGATCAAAAGAGCGACCGAAACCCGTTGGGAAGGTTCGCGATCCACTGTTTCGTGCGTGGGTCGTTGACGCTGGCTGACCGTGCTGGACAGTGTTTCTCACTCTTGTGTGCCACAAATGTGCCACTGGACCTACGAGGCTTCTCCTTCTGCCGACCTCGAAACCTTCACCCCCGGGGCTCGACCTGGGTCAGGGAGGTCGAAGACCCAATTGCCACGCTACTGCAGGGCCGCGGTTCGACCCCGGCGATCACTCCGACGGGATCCGTCGCCTGACTCGTAGATGTACAAATCCCAACTGAACTGTTGTACATTTGGAATATGGACGTAGCGATCAGCACCTTGCGCGCAGAGTTGTCGACGTGGATCGAGCGGGCTCGTTCCGGCGAGGAGGTCGTCGTCACCGAGCGAGGCACGCCGGTGGCGCGCTTGCTAGCTGTCGATACCGCGCCGCTACTCAACCAGCTCATCACGAGTGGGGTACTCAGCAAACCGCGCCGTGATGATCGGCCGGCTGCCCGTGGAGCCGCGCGGGCACACGCGAGCGGCCCTGTGTCGGAGCTGGTGAGCGAGCAGCGGCGCTGACCTCCATGACCATCGTGTATTTCGACAGCAGCGCGTTCGTCAAGCTGGTCGTCGAAGAGGAGGGGAGTGAGGTTGCCGCCACACTGTGGGACGGCTGCGATGCTGCAGTGTCCAGCCGCCTCGCGTATCCGGAGGTGCGTGCCGCACTAGCTGCAGCTGGGCGTGCTCATCGTCTGGACCCAGCAGAGCAGAGCCGGGCCGAAGTGCTGTGGGAGGACTTCTGGGCGGCAACAAGGACCGTCGAGCTGACCGAAACCATCACCGCACACGCCGGTCACCTAGCCAGTCGACACGCCCTGGGAGGCGCAGACGCGGTCCACCTTGCGAGCCTGCTGGCAGTCGGCGCCGCCGAAACGCTCTTCGCCGTTTGGGACCAGAAGCTGAGAACCGGGGCCGCGGCGGCAGGCGTGCGGCTGGCTCCCATGGCGTAGTCCCCGCTCAGACGTGCCCCGTATCCCGTCGATCAACAGAGGCCTGGCGGCCGCGACCTAGGAAGTGAGAACGCCGAACTGCCGTCGCAATCTTGTGACTTTCAGCGGAAGGCGGCACGGTCTTTTCAGTGTCATGTGGCAGGTTCGGACAGGCAGGCGGTCGGGCACTTGGGGGGTTGGGTCGTTCTCATATGGGGATCCCCAACTGCGACTGAAACGCGACCTGTACGCGGCCATGAGAGTGCGTGCGAGATGGGCCTTTCGTGCAGGGTCCAGGGGCGGGGCAGGTCCCGGAAGCCGACTCACACCAGCCGACCCTGGATCCGCGCGCCGCCCAGAGGTACGGGTCGCCGCTATTGAACAGCCCGACGCGCACAATGCACCTCATACCGATAGGGCCTGCTTGGCCGCGCGCTCCCGCCTTTCGGCTTTCAACCTAAGAATTGCCCGCGAAATCCCGGGGAACCAGGACGGGCGTGACGTTCATCCCCACGCCCAGTCACACACGCTGCCCGGTCAGACCCACGACCTGGTAGCTGACGTCCTGGGACCCCTCCACGAACAGTTCTACGCAGCCTGAACAACCAGCCACCAGGAAGATAAGCCCCCAACGACCGTCAGGC
>DASVHT010000398.1:0-2045 GCA_036382455.1 Dermatophilaceae bacterium | reverse complement strand
CTCGACGACGCAGAACAGATGCGCCGTACCGGCCTGTATGGAGCGTTCCTACCCGATGGCGCGCATGTTCGGTTCGGCGCTGAAGCGTTGTCGTGGGGATCGTCAATAGCTCGTCCGGTCGAGAGGGCGGAGGCGGAGCGGCTGGCCGGTGTCGCGTACGTCTCCTGGACCGGGATCCACTTCCCGACTCCATCGGCCGCGGGTCTGCGTGCCGAGGAGATCGTCATTCCCACGGAACTCGGTTCGACGCCGGCTTGGCGCGTCGATGCCGGGGACGGTGATGTCTGGGCGGTGCACATTCACGGGATGGGCAGCACGCGAGCGGGAACACTCCGCGGAGTGCAGGCAGCAGTGTCGTCGGGCCTCACCTCGCTGATAGTGACCTACCGGAACACCGCGGAAGGCATCCGCCACGGCTCCGGGCGGTCCACGCTTGGACTCGACGAAGCCCGAGACGTCGAGCCGGCCTTGGAGTATGCCCTTGCGCACGGCGCGCGCCGCATCGTCCTCTTCGGCTGGTCGATGGGTGCGAGCATCGCCTTGCAGCTGGCGCATCTGCCGCGATGGCGGGAGCACGTCGTCGGCATCGTGGCGGACTCCCCCGTTCTCGACTGGCGGGCGACCCTGGAGGCAAACTGCTCACGGGCGGGTGTGCCGTCCTGGTCTGCTCACCTGGCTTATCCCTGGCTTACGCACAGGCTGCTGGCTCGCACGATCGGTCTCGACCGTGCGCTTGACCTGGATGTGCTCGACTGGACCCCCCCGGGCAGGCTCAAGATCCCGTTGCTGATCCTGCAAGGATCTGCAGATCAGTCGACGCCCTGGCAGGTAGCAGCCGAGGTCGCGGAGACGAACCCCATGGTCGGGCTCGAGCTCTTCGGCGCGGACCACACTATGAGCTGGAATTCCGACCCGGAGAGATGGCGCTCTGGCACAACTGACTGGCTGTTAAAGCTGCTGGACCTGATCCCGATCCCAACAGCGTGACCAGGCAGCCAAGATCAGGTCGCAGCCATCGGTGCGCTGCGTGGCGGCTCCTTAGATACCGGGTGTGACGATCACGCCGGTGGACGCCGGGCCGACGCCGCTGGCGACGGCTGCGGTAGCGCGCCCGCCGCTGGCCGGGCTCGGGGTGCGGATCTGGACGCGGACCCGGCGTGGCGGCTGGCCGCGGCTCCCGCTGAAAGGCCAAGGCCAAGTCGGTGCTGGACTACGCCCGTCATTGCCTGGCGGAACCGCGGACACCACAACGACCTGACGTAAGTCAGGACGGGTGCCGGCTGAGCCGGTACTCATCCAGGCTGACCGGGTCGCCCCCCGTAGACAGGTGTCCGCCATCCACTGTTCCCGTGGACTGATCGACTGATCCGATCGGGACGACCCCAACCCACGACCGCCTCAAAATGAGGGAACAGAGCCCCGGCGCGTCGCACGCGCCAAATCGTGATTGCACCGCCAGGATGGCATCCATGGCGACGGCGTGGGTTCGGGAAGACGACGAATCTTGGCGATCCGCTCCTACGACGGTTCGCATGACCGTCGAAGAGCGGACCAAGTTGAGGGCTGAGGCCGCTTCACTGGGCTTGTCCTTGCAGCAGCTCTTCGAGCTGCGGTTGTTCGGAACGGTGAAGCCGCGACGCGTACCCGGCCGACGACCGAAGTCACCAGAGCAGGAGGAGTTGCCAATCGCGGGTTAGCCAAGCCGCCCCCACAAGTGCCGTAGCTGAGAGGCCGTCTCGGCCCTGCTACGCACCGGTAAGACCTTCGGCATAGTCCCGGGTAACGACCCCAGATATGCCGAAGGCCGCCCCAAGTTCTTTGGCGAGAGCGAGGGCGGCCCGGTGGCGCAAACAAAATGTCCTGGTGCCGAGGGTACCTGATCCCTCTCCTCCCGCAAGTGACCACGCGTGTCGCGTGGCAAAGCGGCGTGCCTGTTGAGCGCGGCTCGGCGGCCCTCGGAACCTCCCCATTGATGGAGCTTCGCGATGCCCGCTATCACCCATCTCCCGGTCCGCGGCGACGGCAGACCAAACGAGACCACGAAT
>DASVHT010000397.1:0-6006 GCA_036382455.1 Dermatophilaceae bacterium | reverse complement strand
GCGAGGTCGACGACGCCGACGAGCCGTTGCTGGTGGTTGCGGGCGGCTCGAACCTGGTCATCGCCGATGAGGGTTTCGCCGGTTCCGTTGTTCACATCGCAACGCATGGCGTCACCGTCGAGCCTGCAGGCCCGCGCGGCGACGTTTCTGTCCGCGTTGCCGCGGGTGAGGTCTGGGACGACGTGGTCGCGCGCGCGACAGCCGAGGGGTGGTCGGGGATCGAGGCGCTATCGGGCATCCCGGGCTGCGCCGGTGCGACCCCGATCCAGAACGTCGGCGCCTACGGTCAGGAGGTCGCCCAGACCATCGCCACGGTCCGCGCCTGGGACCGACGAGAGCAACAGGTCCACACGTTCGCCAACGCCGACTGCCAATTCGCCTACCGCGACTCGCTGTTCAAGGGTGAGTCGCGATTTGTCGTTCTCGAGGTGGTGTTCCAGCTCAGGCTGGCCTCGCTGTCCGCGCCCCTTGTCTATCGAGATCTGGCTCGCGCACTTGGGGTCGAGGAGGGGGAGCGGGTGCCACTTGGGGAAGCGCGTGAGGCTGTTCTCGCCCAACGCCGTCAACGCGGCATGGTCCTGGATTCAACGGACCACGACACGTGGAGCTGCGGCTCGTTCTTCACCAACCCGATCATGTCCATGAGCTCGTATGACGCCCTGCAGGTCCGCGCACAAGCCCGTCTTGGGGCCGCGGAAGGAACCGTCCGGGTGCCTCGGTTCGAGGCGCCGGACGGTCAGGTCAAGACGAGCGCGGCCTGGCTGATCGAGAGGGCCGGCTTCGGCAAGGGCTACGGCATACCGGGTCCCGCCGCTTTGTCGACGAAACACACTCTTGCGATCACGAACCGGGGGCCTGCCACCGCCGCCGACGTCGTGGCCTTGGCCGGTGAGATCCGGGACGGTGTCCAGGACGCCTTTGGGGTGAGCCTGGTCAACGAGCCCGTCCTCGTGGGCCTGTCACTCTGACTTTGCTCAGTTGAGGCCGGTTTTCGCGCCCCAGATCGGCTCCGCGAGCGGCCTGAACTGAGCAAAGGTCGGCAGGGGTCAGGGATACGGATCAAGCTCAGCTGGCGATCCAGGCGTCGATGTCCGCGAAGATCCGTTTGCGTGTTGGTTCCGGCGCGCGCGAGCCCCGCACCGAACCCCGTGCCAGCTCGGCCAGCTCAAGGTCCGAGAGGCCGTGCACCGTTCGCGCAGTCTCGTACTGCGCGCTCAGCCTTGAGCCGAACAACAACGGATCGTCGGCCCCCAGTGCGATCTGTGCGCCGGCCTCGATCAGCTCGCGCAATGGCACGTCCCCGGCCGAGCCGTACACGCCGAGCCCGACATTGCTGCCAGGGCACACCTCAAGCGTGACGCCGCGGCGGACCACGTCGTCCAGCACCCGCGGGTCCTCGACACTGCGGATCCCATGTCCCAACCGATCCGGGGCGAGCGCAGTCAGCGTCTCCTTCACGGCGTCAGCTCCGAGCAGCTCACCTCCGTGGGGTACACAGGCTAGTCCGGCGCGGCGGGCAATATCGAAGGCAGGCGCGAACTCGGCTGTCACTCCTCGGCGTTCGTCGTTGCTCAACCCGAATCCGACCACGTGTCCAAGACCGTCGCCGGCGTATCGCGCAGCCAGCCGAGCCAGTGTCCGCGCATCCAGCGGGTGGCGCACCCGGTTTGCCGCCACGACCACGGCGACACCGATGCCGACATCCTGGGAGGCGGACCGGGCCTCGTCCAGGACGATCTCCAGAACGGGTGTGATGCCGCCGACGAAGGGGGCATATGACGTGGGGTCGACCTGGATCTCCAGCCACCGTGAACCCTCAGCGGCGTCGTCCTCGGCTGCCTCGCGAACGATGCGGCGCATGTCCGCCTCGTCCCGCACGCAGGCGCGGGCCGTGTCATAGAGGCGCTGGAAGCGGAACCAGCCTCGCTCGTCCCTGGCGCTCAGTGTCGGCGGCCACGACGTGGTCAAGGCGTCGGGCAACCGCATCTGATGCTTGTCCGCGAGCGTTATCAGCGTGGTCAGCCGCATGGAGCCGGTGAAGTGCAGATGCAGGTGCGCCTTGGGCAGCAAGCCGACGGGTCTGTCAGGCCTCAGCGCTACTCATCCTCGACGATGTGCATGGCTGCCTCTTCGGCAGATGAGCCGCCGCCGTCGATACCCACGTCGTCCGCCACCATGTCCGACTCGGTGTCCTCACCCGTGCCCTCGTCTGGGGCCTTGAGCCGGCCACTGCGTCGAGCGCCAACCTCACCGTCACCTAGGTAGTCGTCCTCAGCCGCGATGGCGTCCGGGTCGTCGCCGCCCACCTTGTCCGACTCGGCCAGAGGGTCCTCGAACGCACTGGCCGGGTCGGGCTCCTCGTGCCTGAGTCGATCTTCGATGCTCTCGCCCTGCCGCTGCTCGGCCAGGGTGGTCCCGAACGCATCGACGCCTCGGGGGCGTTCCGGCGGCGAGTAACCCTCGTCCAGGAGATCGTCGACGCCGCGGTCGTCGAGGGTGTCCTCCTGCTGCAGCTGGTCCTCTTCGTCGAGGCTGTAGCTGCCCATGGACTCCGAGCCCGTGCTCTCCTGGTGGGTCATGTAACGACACTAGGTGGCGCGCAGGGTCGGCGCCAGCATTGGCCAAACTGGGCTGCCCGTGTCCTTGGCGGGCTTGCCGAGGAGTTTCTAGATCCGGGAGACGCCCTCGGCCAGGTCGGTGTCGCCCGTGTCCTTAGCGGGCTTCTCCGAGGAGCTTCTGGATCCGGGAGACGCCCTCGGCCAGGTCGGTGTCGCCCACGGCGTATGACAGGCGCAGGTACCCGCTCGCGCCGAACGCCTCACCTGGCACGACGGCTACCTCCGCTTCCTCCAGGATCAGCGTCGCGAGCTCGGCCGACGTGGTGCAGACCCGGCCGCGGATGGTCTTCCCCAGGAGGTCCTTGACCGACGGATAGGCATAGAACGCACCGGTGGGCACCGGGCAGTGGACACCCTTGATGTCGTTGAGCATCCCTACCATCGTGCGGCGGCGACGGTCGAAGGCCACCGTCATCTCATCCACGGCGTCCAGCGATCCGTTGAGCGCCGCAATTGCCGCCCGCTGGGAGACATTGGCCACGTTCGACGTCGAGTGCGACTGCAAGTTGGTGGCTGCCCTGATGACGTCGCGCGGGCCGATCATCCAGCCCACGCGCCAGCCCGTCATCGCGTACGACTTGGAGACACCGTTGAGCACGACGCAGGTGTCGGCCAGCTCTGGAACCTCGACCGGCATGGAAACCGATCGGGCACCGTCATACGTCAGGTGCTCATAGATCTCGTCGGTGATGACCCAGATTCCCCTGGCCACGGCCCAGTGGCCGATCTCGCGAATCCTCTCCGGGGAGTAGACAGCACCGGTGGGGTTGGACGGGGAGCAGAACATCAGGGCTTTGGTCCGGGGCGTTCGGGCGGCCTCGAGCTGCTCGACGCTCACCAGATAGTCCTGGTCCTCGCCTGCGAAGACGTCGACCGCAGTGCCGCCGGCGAGCTTGATCGCCTCTGGGTAGGTCGTCCAGTACGGCGCCGGGAGCAGCACCTCGTCGCCCGGATCGAGAAGCGTGGCGAAGGTGTTGTACACGGCCTGCTTGGCACCGTTGGTCACCAGCACCTGCTCGGGCGTCACCTGGTAGCGGGAGTCTCGGAACGTCTTGTCGACGATCGCCTTCTTCAGGGCGGGCAGCCCTGCCCCAGGGGTGTAGTGGTGGTTTGCCGGATCCTGGGCCGCCTCGACCGCGGCAGCGACAATGTGGCCGGGGGTCGCAAAGTCCGGTTCGCCGGCGCCGAAGCCGATGACGGGGCGGCCCTCGGCCTTGAGCGCCTTTGCCTTCGCATCGACGGCCAGGGTCGCTGACTCGGCGATGGAGCCGATGCGGCGAGAAATGCGGGCGCGGGGGGTTGGGTCAGTCACGGGGCAATGTTCGCAGACGCCGGTATGCCGTGTGGTTGGGGTCCGCAGACCGGTCACCAGCGGCGGCGTTGAGTTCGCCTTGGGCGGCCGACCTCGCGTATGCTCACCCACTGGGTGGTTGACGACAACCATGCTCAGGCATGCCCCGAGGCCTCCCGACACCACATGTGTAAGCAGGAGCTGTGCGTCATCTGTACAACCGCACGTCATCTGTACAACCGCACATAGGGCAGTGGCTCAATTGGTAGAGCTCCGGTCTCCAAAACCGGCGGTTGGGGGTTCGAGTCCCTCCTGCCCTGCGTTATCCGATCAGGCAGAGATGCCGGTTGGCGGCTCGTGTGCCTTGGCACGCGGTGCCCCGACAGCGAGCAGCATCGAACCAAGGAGATGAGGAACTGTGACCGAGACCAGCACAGCAGACACCGCTGGCTCCGGTCGCGCGCGCCGTGATGCACCACGACGGGGCAACCCGGTCGGCCGGTTCTTCGGGTTCATCGCCCTCTTCGTCAGTCAGATCCTGGACGAGCTCCGCAAGGTCGTTCGTCCGACGCGGCACGAGCTGGTGACGTACACCTCCGTCGTGATCGTCTTCGTCTCTGTCGTCATGGGCCTGGTGTGGAGCTTCGACCAGGTGTTCGTCAAGCTGATCTCTCTCACCTTCGGTAAGTAGCGTTTGCCCATCCGGTATGTAACATCCCTCAAGGCAACATCCGGCACATACCCACAAGCAGTCAGGAAGTAGGTCATCAGCGTGTCCGAGCAGTGGACCTCAGAGGTCTCCGCCGACCAGGCAGCCAAGAGCGAGCCTGACGTGGACGTGGTCGAGCAGGCTGACGTGGACGTGGTCGAGCAGGCTGACGTGGACGTGGTCGAGCAGGCTGACGTGGACGTGGTCGAGCAGGCTGACGTGGACGACGATGTCGAGGATGAGGCCGCCTTCCGCGCCACGCTGCGACAACAGGAGGGTGACTGGTTCGTCATTCACTCCTACGCGGGCTACGAGAACCGGGTCAAGGCCAACCTCATGACCCGCGTGACCTCGCTGAACATGGAGCCGTACATCTTCGATGTGCAGGTCCCCATGGAGACGGTCACCGAGATCAAGGGCGGTCAGCGCAAACAGGTCACCCGCGTTCGAATGCCTGGATACGTCTTGGTCCGGATGGATCTGACCGACGAGAGCTGGGGGGCGGTGCGCCACACCCCGGGTGTCACGGGCTTCGTGGGTCACACCCACCAGCCGGTCGCGCTCTCGCATGACGAGATCTACACGATGCTCAACCCGAGCTTCGAGACTCCTGGCGATTCCTCAGGCGCCGCGGGGGGAGCAAAAGCCAGCGAGACCCACATCGTCGACTTCGAGGTGGGCGAGTCCGTCACCGTCATGGAGGGCCCCTTCGAGACCCTCCCCGCAACCATCTCCGAGATCAATCCCGAGAGTCAGAAGCTCAAGGTGCTCGTCTCGATCTTCGGCCGGGAGACACCGGTCGAGCTTTCGTTCAGTCAGGTCGCCAAGCTCTGAGTGAACGGCGCACAACCGACCTGTGACGGTGGTCGTGCGGCACCATCAGCAGTACAGAGCCACCCGTAATATCCCCAGCAAACAAGGACCCAGACAATGCCTCCCAAGAAGAAGAAGATCTCCGGCTTCATCAAGCTGCAGATTCAGGCCGGCGCGGCGACGCCAGCTCCGCCCGTGGGCCCCGCCCTCGGTCAGCACGGTGTCAACATCATGGAGTTCGTCAAGGCGTACAACGCGGCGACGGAGTCACAGCGCGGCAATGTCATCCCGGTGGAGATCACGGTCTACGAGGATCGCTCATTCACCTTCATCACCAAGACGCCTCCAGCCGCCGAGCTGATCAAGAAGGCTGCCGGCGTGGCCAAGGGGTCGGGCGAGCCGCACAAGACGAAGGTGGCACACCTCACGGCCAAGCAGGTCCGGGAGATCGCCGAGGTGAAGATGGAAGACCTCAACGCCAACGACATCGAGCAGGCGGCCAAGATCATCGCCGGTACGGCTCGATCGATGGGCGTTACCACCGACTGACGTCATATCGATCAGTGGCAGGGCCA
>DASVHT010000396.1:0-1860 GCA_036382455.1 Dermatophilaceae bacterium | reverse complement strand
CGTCCGAGGGGGCTTGCCTGCGAAGTTGGTGCGCATGGCGTGCAACCGGGGGGATCCACCGAGTCGTCCCCGATGAAATGCTCGTTCATGCCTGATGAGGGCGCGTCTCCTGACTGCATAGAGCCTCGAGTGTGTGAATAGTCAACCGTTCGTGCCGCCTGCGTCTTACTGGGCTACTAGAGACTCGCTGCAGGACCGGTGTCTGGCCAGACTCGGTCTAGGTGCCCGGCGGGTTCGCTCTCTTTTGGGCTGCCCACCCGGCCTCCGGGTGTGGCTCACTTCCGGTCTGCGCCCCGTCGGGCACCGTGACGAGGTGTGGCTCAAGAAGGGACTGCCCTGCTCGTAGTAGCACTGCCCACCTCGCCGTCCCTATCGGTACGCGCACAGGCGGGAGCAGCACATGCAGCAGATCATCATCGGGGTCGACCCGCACAAGCTGTCGGCGACGATCGAGGTCGTCGACAAACACGAGCAGCGGCTCGGCTCGGGGCGGTTCACGACCGACCGGGCCGGCTACGCCGCGATGCGGACCTACGCGAAGTCATGGCCGGAGCGGGTCTGGGCGGTCGAGGGGGCCAACGGGCCGGCCGGCCCTTGGCCCAGCGGCTGCTCGAGGCTGGCGAGCAGGTCGTCGACGTCCCGGCGAAACTCGCCGCGAGGGTGCGACTCTTCGACACCGGTCACAACCGCAAGACCGACGCTCTCGATGCGCACTCGATCGCCATCGTCGCGGTGCGAACCACGACCTTGCGGGTCCTGCAGGTCGATGGACAGCTCGAGGCGCTGCGGATGCTCACCGACCGCCGCGAAGCGCTGACCCGGCGCCGGGTCCAGACCGTCAACCGGCTCCAAGCCTTGCTCGCCGAGCTGCTGCCCGGTCAGGCGAAGAAGGACATCACCCCGCTGCAGGCCAAGGGGATGCTCGCCAGCGTTCGTCCCCGCGACGTCGCAGGCAAGACCCGGCGCAGCATCGCCGCCGAGGAGCTGGCTGAGCTGGTCGCGGTCGACGCGAAGATCAAGAAGGCCACCGCCGAACTCAAATCAATCGTCCTGGCCCGCGGCTCACACTTGATGGACCTCCACGGCGTCGGACCGGTCGTGGCCGCCCGAGTCCTGGCCGACGTCGGTGACATATCCAGGTTCGCTGACCGCAACCGCTTCGCGTCATGGACCGGCACGGCACCACTGGACGCGTCCTCCGGTGAGCAGAACCGGCACCGGCTCTCCCGAGCGGGGAACCGACGGATGAACCACATGATCCATATCGCCGCGGTTACCCAGCTCCGTCTCGATACCGAGGGCCGGGCCTACTACCGACGCAAGCGCGCTGAGGGCAAGAAGCCGATGGAGGCGATGCGGTGTCTCAAGCGCAGGATCTCCGACGGCATCTATCGCCAGCTGATCGCCGACCAACAGCGTCCTGGTGCTGCGAGCCGTGGAGCGGGTCCGGGAGGGCACTGCGGGGCGTCTCAAGAATCCAGCGCGGTCGACCTACCCCCGCACGTCGACACTTCGGATCAGCCACTTCCCGGACCCGCAACAACAACGCTACGCCCGGCATCGGCGCCTCGGAAGACCAACCGCAGAAGGAACCTCCAAACAACCGGTTGACAACAGAAGGGAGCCGGAATGACGCTCGCTGTACCGGGTGCCACGGGATTCGTGGCACTCGCGCAACGCGCTGTCATCGGCACGTCCGGGCGGATCGCGGTGCGGACGTTCGGTCGGAACAGCATGATGGGGCGATGACCACATTGGACGTGGTAGCTCGGGAGGTTGCCGTGTACGGCCGCGTACAGGGTGTCTTCTTCCGTGCGAGCTGCCAGGAGGAGGCCCAGCGGAGGGACCTCGCTGGCTGGG
>DASVHT010000395.1:0-2004 GCA_036382455.1 Dermatophilaceae bacterium | reverse complement strand
GACGTCGGCGGCGCCAGCGGCCAGGAGCGCGTCGGCCGCCTTCGTGATCGTTCCGGCGGTGTCGATCATGTCGTCGACAAGGATGCAGCTCCGGCCCCTGACCTCACCGACAACACGGTTGGCCACGACCTCGTTGGGTCGGTTGATGTCGCGGGTCTTGTGGATGAACGCCAGCGGCGCACCGCCCAGCCGCTTGGACCACTGCTCGGCCACCTTGATCCGGCCGGCATCCGGAGAGACCACTGCGAGCCGCTCCCTGCCGTACTTCTTCTTCACGTACTTCGAGAGGATCGGCAGGGCTACGAGGTGGTCGACCGGCCCGTCGAAGAACCCCTGTATCTGGTCGGCGTGCAGATCGACCGACATCAGCCGGTCGGCTCCGGCGGTCTTGAACAGGTCCGCGATCAGGCGGCCCGAGATAGGCTCACGGCCACGGTGCTTCTTGTCCTGCCGCCCATAGCCGTAGTAAGGCATGACGACCGTGATCCGCTTGGCCGAGGCACGCTTCAGCGCGTCGACCATGAGCAGGTGCTCCATGATCCACTTGTTGACCGGAGCTGCATGGCTCTGGATGACGAACGCGTCCGAACCGCGTACAGACTCCTCGTAGCGCACGTAGATCTCGCTGTTGGCGAAGTCGTAGGCCGAGGACGGGACCAGATTCGTCCCGAGCTGGTAGGCCACCTCTTCGGCGAGCTGCGGGTTGGCCCGGCCGGAGAAGACCATCAGGGTCTTTTCGGTGGTGCGCTTGAGGCCGGCGCTCATGCGGTGGGTTTCCCTTCGGGGACGTTGATGGAGTCTTCGGGGACGTCGTGTGTGCTGTCGGTGGCGGCCGCCGCCGCTCGAGCGGAGTCGGTGCCCGGGCGCTTCCGGTGCACCCAGCCGAGCAGATTGCGTTGCGGTGCAACGTTGATGGCCAAAGCGCCCGGTGGCACGTCCTGGCGCACGACGGTTCCGGCGCCGGTGTAGGCGCCGTCGCCAACCGTCACCGGCGCGACGAACATGTTGTCCGAGCCGGTGCGGCAGTGGCTGCCGATGGTGGTGTGGGTCTTGTTGACCCCGTCGTAGTTGACGAAGACGCTCGAGGCTCCGATGTTTGAGTAGTCACCGATCGTGGCGTCCCCGACGTAGGTCAGGTGCGGCACTTTGGAACCGGCGCCGATATGGGCGTTCTTGGTCTCCACGAAGGTGCCGATCTTGCCCATGGCGCCGAGCTCGGTGCCGGGACGCAAGTAGGCGAAGGGCCCGACGCTGGCACCCGCGCCGATGACGGCCAGGGACCCATGAGTGCGTATGACGGAGGCCCCGACGCCGATCTCAACGTCCGTGAGCGTGGTGTCGGGTCCGAGGACGACGTCGTCACCGATGGTGCTGGCGCCGTGGATCTGGGTCTGGGGGTGGATGGTGACGTCACGCCCGAACGTGACGTCGGCGTCGATCCAGGTGGTCGCCGGGTCGATGACCGTGACGCCGGCCCGCATCCAGCCCTGCACGACGCGGCGGTTGAGCTCGGCCCCGAGCCGTGACAGCTGGATGCGGTCGTTGACACCCTCGGTCTGCCACAGGTCCTGGACCAGGTGGGCACTCACCCGAAGGCCCTCGCCGCACGCGATGCCCAGGACGTCGGTGAGGTACTTCTCGCCCTGGGCGTTGTCCGTGCCCACCTGGGCCAGCGCCTTGCGCAGGACCGCCACGTCGAAGGCATAGAGACCGGAGTTGACCTCGCGGATCTCCAGCTGCGCGTCGTTCGCGTCCTTCTGCTCGACGATGCCCGCGACCGAACCGTCTGGTGCGCGCAGGATGCGGCCATAGCCGGATGGGTTGGGCAACGTGGCGGTGATCACCGTGACGGCGCTTCCGCTTGAGGCGTGTGCCACGAGCAGTCCGCGCAGGGTCTCAGCCGCGAGCAGGGGCACATCTGCGCAGGTCACCAGCACGGTGCCCTCCAGGTGCGGCGGTAACGCATCGAGAGCGCACTCCGTGGCCCTGCCCGTGCCCTTGACC
>DASVHT010000394.1:0-2353 GCA_036382455.1 Dermatophilaceae bacterium | reverse complement strand
CGGCACGATCACGTCGTGGTAGATCGGCCAGAGGGTGTCGTTGCTGAAGCCCTCGTAGTACTCCTCGATCTCCAGGTGCGACAGACCCACCGGCTGCAGGTACATCCCGTCCTCGAGGAATGGTTTCGGGGCCGGACCGGGCTCGCCGGCCCATCCGACCCACGCGGCGTCGCGGCCGCGCATGACCGACTCCAGGGCTGTCACCAGACCGCCCGGGCTGCGTTGCCAGGTGTTGTTGCCGTCGGCATCGACCACACGGTCGACGGGGAGGCGGTTGGCGACAACCACGAGGTCGAACGTCGGTGCAGCCACGGTCACGCGACATCAGCTCCTGCCTGGGGGTCTGAGGTCAGCCTACGGCGACCCCGTCCTGCGTCGGCCATCCTTCGGTCGCCGGCTGGCGAGAGCGCGCGAGCGGGACTACGGTCAGGTCATGCGCATCTCAGACGTGATCCGCCGCAAAGGCGACCTGGTGGTGACCGTTCGCTCGGACGCGACGGTTCAACAGCTCCTCGAGATGCTGGAGGAGCACCGGATCGGCGCGCTCGTGGTCAGCAATGACGGCTCGACCGTGTCGGGGATCGTCAGCGAGCGCGACGTCGTGCGCCACCTTCACATCGTGGGCGCCGCCCTGCTCGACCAGACGGTCGCGTCGATCATGACCAGCGAGGTCCAGACCTGCACCCCTGACGACGGCATCGAGGACCTGGCGCGCAGGATGACCGACCTGCGCATCCGTCACGTTCCCGTCGTGGTGGACGACGAGCTCAAGGCGATCGTCAGCATCGGTGACGTCGTCAAGTGGCGCATCGCCGAGCTGCAGACCGAACGCGATCAGCTGGTGGACTACATCCACAAGTAGTCCTCGCCGGCGCGCCATGAGTGCTCACAGGGTGCCCGCCTACGCTGGATAGCTGCCGTTGCGGCATACCGTAGAGACCATGACGGCGGGGCTGCGGCGTGACGACGAGGCGAGCACGGTGATGTCGGCTGCCACGGAGTGGATCGGCCCCTATCGGTTGGTCCAACAGCTCGGCGAGGGCGGCATGGGCGTCGTGCACCTGGCGCTGGCCGAGTCCGGTCGTGCGGTGGCCATCAAGGTCCTGCGCGAGCACATCGCCCACGACCCCGAGGCCCGCAGCCGCCTGACACGTGAGGTCCAGACCCTGGCACGGGTGCAGGACGCCCGTGTGGCGGCGGTTCTGGACGCCGACACTGAAGGACCGCGGCCGTACATCGTGACGAGGTATGTCCCCGGTCCCGGGCTCGACCGGGTCGTCTTCGAGAGCGGGCCGATGAAGGGCGAGGCCTTGTTGCGGCTTGGTCGTGGGCTTACCGGCGCTCTGCACGCCATCCACGCCGCCGGAGTCATCCACCGGGATCTCAAGCCCGCCAACGTCCTTCTCCTTGATGGAGATCCGGTCGTCATCGACTTCGGTATCGCCCACTTCGCCGACGACATCCGGTTGACCATGACCGGGCTGGTCATGGGGACCCCGGGCTATCTTTCTCCCGAGGTCGTCGAGGGCGGATCGGTCACCGAGGCCACGGACTGGTGGGGCTGGGCCGCCACGCTCGCGTTCGCGGCATCCGGCGCGCCGCCGTTTGGGCGAGGGCCGATGGGCGTGGTCCTGGACCGCGTCCGCCGCGGCCAGGCAGATCTGTCCGGGGTGGACCCACGTCTGGCTCCGGTGCTGCAGGCGGCCCTGTCGCCACGGGCGGGCGAGCGTCCGCAGGCAGAAGAGATCATCGAGGCCCTGGACAGGTATGCCGCAGGCGCGCCCGCGACGGTCGCGGTCCCCGTTGCGGACCCCGTGCTTCCACCCCCGCGGCAGTACCCGGGGCCGTCTGCCACGCAGGAGCTGGACCCCTGGCCTGGAGTCCTGGGGGAGGGGGACCGCCCGGACGACGGGGACTCAGATCCTGAGCAGGGGTCGGACTGGTGGGCAGCCTGGGAGCGCGAGCCGGGTCAACCGGACCCGCGCATCGGGCGGCCGGCCCGCATCGGAACCCTCCTCGCTCTGATGGTGGGAGTCCTTGGTGTCGCCGCGGTCTGGCCCGTGGTCGCCGCCGGGCTGATCATCCTGTGGTCCTGGTTTGCCCGTTTCGCTGACCGCTCGGTCACCTCGCTGGTGGTGCGGCGCCATGATCGCGGCAGGCGGCGCAGGGACCTTCCACTGTCGGTCGTGGCCAGTCCGTGGCACATCGTCATCTCGGCAGTCGCGACCGTCATCGCCCTGTTGCTCCCGGCGACCGTCGCGGTCGCCTCGACGTTCTCGGCGGCGTTGGCGGTCGTGGCCGTATCCGGCGGCGACCCCCAGCCTGACCGGTCACTCCCGCTGGCCGTGGGCGG
>DASVHT010000393.1:0-1670 GCA_036382455.1 Dermatophilaceae bacterium | reverse complement strand
TCGAAGCGACTCCCAGCGACCCCACGTTGCGCTACCGGCTCGGCGGCCGCCGAGCCTGGATGGTGTGGTCGTCCGCCATCTCCGTCTATGTCCTCGCGGTCTTCCATCGCACCTCACTGGGTGTTGCCGGCCTCGTGGCGGCCGAGAGGTTCCACATCAGCTCCACCCAGCTCGCGACCTTCACGATGGTGCAGCTGTTCGTCTACGCCGCCATGCAGATCCCCGTGGGCGCCATGCTGGATCGCGTCGGAGCCAAGAAGCTGCTGGTCACCGGGGTGCTTCTCATGACCGGCGGCCAGTTCGCCTTTGCCTTCGCCGGCACGTTCGGCGCGGGGGTGGCGGCCCGGGTCTTCGTCGGCATGGGCGACGCGATGATCTTCATCAGCCTTGTGCAGCTGGTCGCCCTGTGGTTTCCGCCCGCGCGCACCGCGATGATCACGCAGCTGACCGGCGTGCTGGGCCAGGTCGGCGCGATCGCCGCCACCGTGCCCCTGTCGGCGGCCCTGCGCAGCGTGGGCTGGACACGGTCGTACGCCGCAGCCGCAGGTGTCGGTGTCATCCTCGGGATAGTGCTCATCGTCGTGGTGCGGGACTCCCCCTACGAGGACCACCATCGCGGCGAGCTCAAGCTGCAGGCCGTCGGCCGGGCGCTGAAGCTGGCCTGGATCGAACCCGGGACCAGGCTCGGTCTCTGGTCGCACTTCTCCGCACAGTTCGGCGCCACCGTCTTCGCCCTGCTGTGGGGGTTCCCCTTCCTCGTATCAGGACAGGGACTGACCCCCGCCGCGGCCAGTGGCCTGCTCATCGTCATGACCGTCACCACCGTTGTGACGAGCCCACTGGTCGGCGCGTTCGTGACCCGTTGGCCCTACTCAAGGTCCACGCTCATCCTGTGGATCGTCGTCTCGATCATGGTGGTCTGGGCGGTCGTGCTCCTCTGGCCCGGACGGGCACCGCACTGGCTGCTGGTCGTTCTGGTCATGGTGCTCGCGGTGGGCGGCCCGGGCTCGATGGTCGGGTTCGACCTGGCGCGGACCTTCAACCCGCCGACCCGTCTGGGCAGCGCCAACGGGATCGTCAATGTTGGCGGCTTCGTCGCATCTTTGGGCACGGTTGCCCTCATCGGCATCGTCCTTGACATCGTGGCGCCGGGGGGGCCGTCGACGTACACCGTGGACTCATTTCGGGTTGCCATGTCGGTGCAGTACATCGTGTGGGTGCTCGGTCTGACCCAGATCCTGCGTTACCGGCGCAAGGCTCGGCACAGCTTTCGACGCGACCAGCCCGATCTGTATGCCGCGATGCGTCCTCGCGCCCCAGGCAGCTGAGCACAGGATCGGCTATCCCGGTGTGCGTCGTCGACGCCCGCCAACATCTCCTGCGTCTGGTGTTATCTCCGACGCCGTTACCAACTTGTTATGTTTGCCGGTTCGGTCAAGGCTTGTTCGGTCACGTGACTGATGACCTGCTAAAAAACAACGGTGTCATTCGGTGTGTCCACCGGTCTCAGGCCTATCAGGGGTCCATGATCCATGTGAGTTTGTGTGACTGGTGTTCCCAGAGTTGTTCGACGTCCTAGTCTCAGATGGCTGAAGCTTGTCGACTGAGAGGCGTCACCTCGTGCCGAGCACTCGCAAACCCATCCGCGCCCAGCTGGTCGTGGCGACCGG
>DASVHT010000392.1:0-2093 GCA_036382455.1 Dermatophilaceae bacterium | reverse complement strand
GTGTCTCAGCGTATTGGATCCAGATCCACCGCCAGTACGTGCGCTCCTTTTTTTGCTGCGAGTCTAAGCCTGAATCCACCGAATGGCTGGGTGGGTTGGCTCGGGTGTCTGATTTGATGGTCGTGAGTTCGGTTTGGTGCTGTTTGGCGGGTGGTGTGGCTGTCTGGTGGCGGCTTCGGTGAGTGTTGAGCGTTTGGTGGCTGGTTGGGTGACGTTTTCGGGCAGGGGTCTGCTGGCCGTTGCCGGCGGGACTGCTGTTCGTTGTCAGTCGGTCCCAGGAGCGGGGTTCAGGTGAGGGCGGGGAGCGCGCGGAGCGTGTTGAGCGCGGTAGTGAAGTCGGTCTGCCAGGGCCAGCGGGCTGGCATTCGGAGCGTCCATTGCCGGGCGGTGCGGGTCAGCCGTCCCGGGATCCGGAACAGCCGGCGGCGGCGGGTGGCTGCGGTCCTGGTGGTGTCGTCGGGCAGGCCGATCAGGCTGGTCCACCGTCCGAGGTTGTGCGCCAAGGCAGCGATCACGGTCCAGGCACTGTTTGCGGCGAACTCGCCGGAGGGAAAATGCGCGAGCGCCTGGTCCTTGAGGTCGCGGATCGCGAGCTCGACGACGGCGTGCTCGCGATGCTCGGCCTCGACCAAGAGTAGCGGCTCGGTGCGGTTGGTCGCGAACGCGAAGTACTGCCAGTTGGGAAACAGTTCGGCCTGCTTGCCGACGAGACGTGTGCGGCGCACGATCAGCCGCCAGTCCCCGAGTTTGGTCTCGGCGATCTGCGCCTCCCCGCCCTCCGGGTAGTCGGCGAGCGTCACCCAGGCGTCTTCGTCGATCAGGTCGATCAGCGCCCGGACCGTCTTGCGCTGCTTGACCCCGATCGAGAACTCCACGCCCCTGGCGTCGAAGGCCTTGAACAGCTTGTGGTTCTCAAAGCCGGTGTCGGCGCGGATCAGGATCGTGCCGTTCGCGCCAGCGCGGCGGACGCGGGCGAGCAGCTCATCGACGAACCTCGGGTTCCCGCGCTGGGTGTTCGCCTTCCCCTTGCGGTTACGGATATGCAGCACCTCGCCGGTCCCGCCGCGGGTCGCCAACAAGGGGTGGTAGCCGAGCTGTTTGGTGTACCCGTATGAGGCGCCCTGCTTCTTGTATCCGTGGACCTCCCCGACGAAGCTGTCGATATCGATCACCAGACGCTGATCGCCCGGGCCGGCGCCTGCGGCCCACGCCCGGCGCAGCGACTCGTCCAGGACGTGGTCGAGCTGGCGGACATGCCCAAAGGTGAACGACCGCAGGAACGTCCCCAACGTCGAGGGGGCCATCACTGCGTGCCCCAGCACCAGGCCGGTCGACCCGGCGCGCAACACGTTCATGTCATCGATGCTGTCAGCGCCGGCGAGCATCCCATGCACCAAGCTCATCACCTTGCGGCCTGGCAGCGCCGCACCCGGTACCCCGCGCCCGAGCCGCACGCTGTCGTTCACCAATCGCTCGACACCCAAACGCTCAGCCAGCGTCGCGGGCAACAGCAGCCCCGCGTCGCTGACCAACCGCTGCTCGTCGAACCGAACCGCGATCTGATCGAGGGTCGCGGGGCCCTGGATAACGTCCGGCTGATCGTGCACCATTCAAGTGACCTCCTGACAGGGCTGCGGCTGCCCATACAACCGCTGAAAAGCCCTGCTCAGGAGGACATTTAAACCTCAGCCCCGGACGGAACACCGGCAGTATTCGGTGGATCCAGGCTTAGATATTTGGCGAGACGGCCGGCTGTTGCTAGACGGTGCTCCGTCCAGTCATCGATGATCGCCGTCGAGAGCGCACGCTGAGCGGCGATCATGCAGAGCTGGGACGCTGGTCGATCCGGGAGCCCATCGAGGGAAGACAGGCAGCGGGTGGACGGGGCGTCGAGATAGCCTTCCGGTCGCGGCTCGCCATCTGATCCCCGGTCAGCGAGGTACGTTGCTGCTGTCTCGTGAGTTACGTTCGAGGCAGCGAAAAGCTGCCCCAACAGCTCGCGTGCACACGTTTGGACGAGGCCTGGCGGAAAGCGCCGTCCAGCAAACGCATCGAGGGCGAGCTGGAGTTGCCCGAATTGTGTTCGCTGCATA
>DASVHT010000391.1:0-1844 GCA_036382455.1 Dermatophilaceae bacterium | reverse complement strand
CGAACCCCCGACACGCGGATTATGGTGGCGCTCGGTTCCAGTTCCCGCGCCGTGCAGATACGGGGTTTTCGGGCTCTCCTCTCGGTTTGGGGGTGACTCATCGGTGGGGGAGCGCGATCTGGATGCCGGCGCAGCAGAGGTAGATCATCGCGATCAGCGCGTCGGCGGAGTGGAATCCGTAAGCGCGGTGGGAGAGCAACCTGACCTTGCTGTTTAGCGCCTCCAGGCGTCCGTTGCTGATCCCGAGCTCGACCGCGGCGAGCACGCCGGCTTTGTGTTTGCGGATCGTGCGCGCGAGCTTGACGAACGGTTTGAGCCGTGATCGGGACGCCCACGCCAGCCACGCGTCCAGGCGCTCGGTGGCCTGGTCCTTGGGGACCTTGTAGACGTAGCGCAGCTCGCCGTAGAGCAGCGCGGCGCGGAACATGTGCTTGTTGGTCTGCTGCACCTCGCAGAGGCGGAGCAGCTGGTTGGCGGTCTGCTTGGCGGGGTCCTTCAGCAGCGAGTAGCGCACGCCCTTGATCCACTTGCCGGTGTCGCTGCCGGAGCGGCCGTGCTTGTTGTACTCGGCACGGCGGACCTGGTCGGTCGCTCGGGAGCCGAGCTGCACCACATGAAACGGGTCAAAGCACACCCGGGCGTCCGGGACCGAGTCGCGGATCGCTTTCTCATACCCGGCAGACATGTCGATCGAGACGGCCTTGATCGACGAGCGCTGCTCGTCTGTGAGCCCGTCGAAGAACGCCTGCAACGTCTTGGCGTTGCGGCCCGGCGCCGCCCACACGATCCGGCCTTGCTGGTGATCGGCGACGCAGGTCAGGAACTTGTGCTCGGCGCCGTATGAGACCTCGTCGCAGCCGATCCAAACCAGCCCGTCCAAGCGGTGGCGGTCGAGCTTGTCCGCGACGACACGCTCAAGGATGCTGCCGACCGACTTCCAACCGATCCGCAGCAGCTTCGTGACCTGGGTCTGAGACATCTGCTGCGCCAGCCACGCCGCCAGGTCGTCGAACTCGCGCGTGTACTTCGCGCCCGCGCGGGCCCATGGCACCGCCTCGTACACGTCGCCGCAGCCGGGGCAGTACAGCCGTCTGAGCCGGCACTCGATCACGCACCGACAGACGCCGAGATCCAGCGCCCGCCAGCGCTTCTCACGATGCTCCTTGACCTGAAGGCCGCGCGCGCCGCAGCCCGAGCAGACCGGCTTCTCGGCGCGCAGCACGACGGTCACGATCATCGCCTCCGACCCGAACGCCACGTCCCTGACCCAAGCGCCCGGAAGCCCGAGCATCCGGTTCAATGCGGTGGTGACCCGCACGTCGCCCTCCTCGTAGTTGCTGACCTTCGAACAGCCAGCAGACTGCCGCAGAAGAGGCGGCGGCGGGTCGCCCAACACGTGCGCAACTTGCAAGCCTCGCTACCAGCCGCCTCGCTGGCGGTGGTAGCGGAGCCGCGCGCCGCGCGTCAAGCGCCAGCGCCGCCCACCTCCAGCGGCCCGACGAACCCGACGCTTGCAGGAGATTCGCCCGCTTGACCCGCGCTCCGGCCCCGCTATCTCGCAACGATCGCCGGGCAGAGCCCGGCACCCCACCAGGTCAACAACCCGGCCACCCCGACACCAGCGTCACCCCCAAATCGACCGGAGTCCCCAAAAACCGCTCAAGCCACCGATGGTCAAGGCTCGTGAAGTAGTCGCGGAAATCCGCATCTAGCACCCAGCTCACCTTCTTCTGCGTGATCCCGTACGCGAGCGCGTGTGGGCTGATCCGGGTCACGTCCCGGGAGCGTGCTGGGGGTGCTGGGGCTGGGTGCTGGCGGGTTCGGTCGGGGGTTGGTCTTGGGTG
>DASVHT010000390.1:0-9254 GCA_036382455.1 Dermatophilaceae bacterium | reverse complement strand
GCCGACGGCCGAGCCAGATCAGGTTCAAGGTCTTGCTGCCGTCGTACAGCTCCACCACGAGCGCAGGGACATTGACCCGGGGTCGGAGGGTCACGCTGCGGACGGCGCCACAGACGCTTGCGTGGGAGCGGTCCGTAAGGTCGGCGATCGGGGTGGCGCCCAGGCGCCAGGTGTCCTGCTTCAGCTCGCGATCCTCGAGCTCGGACGTGGTGCTTGCCAGACGCGAGGCAAGCCTGGACAGCAGCTTGGGTTTGGCCCCGTCGACCGGGCGCTGATCAGTTGTCATGACTGACCACCTAATGGATCTCTGTGATCTCGGGACCACGCTCGAACGGGTTGAGGTCGGCCAGCGACGGCGCGCCCTGCGCGGGCTCCCCGTCCGCGTCATCCGGGGCAACCGGGCTCGCCTGGTCGGGGAGCTTGAGCGTCAGCAGCTCGCGAGGTGCCATGGCCTCATCCCCACGGACTACGACGGTCGCCCCGACCACGTCCAGCAGGGCCGATGCGGCGTCTTCGTCGATGGCAGCCCGGCCGCTGAGTACGGCGCGCAGAAACCAACGCGGCCCGTCGACACCGACGAATCGTGCAGGGGAGAACACTGTCCGGCCATCGGGTGCCTGACCCGGCATCCGGGCCTGCAGCTCCCGGCCGAACGGACCGGTCGTCTGGTCGGCTGTGCCCCCCTGGCTGGTGATGCTGGCGGCGATCTCGGTGCGGATGTCGTCCCAGATCCCCTCACTGCGCGGGGCTGCGAACGCCTGGAGCTGCACGGCGGACTCCCCCAGAACCGCGGTGACCCCGACAACGCTCTGGGACTCCTGCTCGACCTCCAGGCGCAGCTCCATGCCCTCGATACCGGTCACCCACAGCGCACCGAGATCAAGGCGACCGTCAAGACCGTCGACCTCGGCTCGGTCGAAGGGACCATGCTTGTCGACCGGGCTACTGTCCGGTTCTTCGTACCCAGGGTCTGTGCCCTGAACCGGGTCGGCGCCCTGGTCGGGCTCGACCCCCAGATCGGAGTCGACGGTCGCTATGACCGGGTCGGGCTCAGCGCTGGTGTCCTTGCTCCCACGGCGGAAGATGCCCACGTGTCGTCAGTCCTTAGATGTCGTCGTCAAAGAGCGCGGGGGGCCGAACCCTCCGCTGGCTCCATGTCCATTGTCCCCCCGATGGCTGCCCGGCAGCGACTCGACTTCGACGAAGTGGGCCTCGCTGACCCGTTGGATCACCAGCTGGGCGATCCGGTCGCCCCGTGCGATGGTGAATGCCTGGCTGGAGTCGGTGTTGAGCAGGTTGACCAGGATCTCGCCGCGGTAGCCCGCATCGATCGTGCCAGGCGCGTTCACCAGGGTGATCCCATGTTTGGCAGCCAGCCCCGAGCGCGGGTGGACGAACGCGGCATACCCGGCTGGCAGGGCAATAGCCACACCGGTTGGAACCAGAGCTCGCTGCCCTGGCGCAAGAGCGACGTCCTGACGGGCGTACAGGTCAGCGCCGGCATCACCCGGGTGGGCATAGCACGGCATGGGCAGACCGGCATCCAGGCGCGAGATCAGCACCTCAACCCGCCGGGGGTCAGTCACGGACACGCGCCACGCGGGCGCAACCGCCGTGGGTGCTTCGGGTCATGCAGCGCACTCACGACAAACCGGCTGGCCACCAACCTCTTTGGCCAGCTGGCTGCGGTGATGCACGAGGAAGCAGCGCGAGCAGGTGAACTCGTCGGCCTGGCGAGGTACGACTCGTACGGACAGCTCTTCCCCGGACAGGTCGGCCCCGGGGAGCTCAAAGCCCTCGGCCTGCTCGGTCTCGTCGACATCGACGCTCGAGGAGCTCTTGTCGACGCGACGCGACTTCAGCTCCTCGATGGAGTCTTCGGCGTGGTCATCATCGGTCTTGCGTGGCGCGTCATAGTCAGTCGCCATGTCTGGTGTCGCCCTCCTGAGGTCCTGGGCAGATTGAATGTCGTGGTTGGCTGCGCTGTTAACGCCGGGCCCATCGATTTTGTGCCCACGCCCGCGGGGATTGTGCCCTATTTGAAGGCCTACGTCGACTCCGCGGTCAACGCAGCGGTGCCAGGGCCTCCAACAAGGACACCAAAGACGCATGTATGCCGGGTCCGGCAGCCACCACGGCGGCCTCGCCCGGCCCCCTCTCGTCCAGCCCCGTCACCAGTGCCCCGGCCTCGGTGGCGATGATCCAGCCGGCCGCCAGATCCCACGGGTTCAGGCCCGACTCGTAGTATGCGTCGACCGTGCCACGGGCTACCGCGCACAGGTCCAGTGCCGCGCTTCCAGCCCGCCGGATGTCGCGGATCTCGGGCAGGATCGCGGCGACCACCTGGCCCTGTCGGGCGCGCACCTGCGGCAGGTAGCCGAAACCGGTGGCCACCAGTGACTGCAGGAGCACCTCGACCCCGTTGACGCTGATCGCCCGATCGGCGTCACCGACCAGAAGGTGTGCCCCGCTGCCCAGGCGAGCATGGAAGATCTCGCCCGTGAGCGGGTTGCAGATCGCACCGGCAACCGGTTGCCACTTCCCCGGCGTCGCGGTGTCACCGATGACAGCGGCCACCGAGACGCAGTAGGCGGGAATCTCGTAGAGGTAGTTCACGGTGCCGTCGATCGGGTCGATGACCCAGGTGATGCCCGAGGTTCCGTCGGAGGGGCCGTCCTCCTCGCCAAGGATCGCATCGTCGGGGCGGGCGCCCAGAAGGTGGCGACGCAGCAGCGCCTCGGACTGCTGGTCCATCACCGTCACGATGTCGTTGATGCTGCTCTTGGTGTCAACAACGCCGAGAACGTGCGGGCGGTCATCGACGATGAACCGTCCTGCCGCGCGGGCGGCAGAGACTGCGAGGTCCTCGAGCTCGCGGAGCAGCGACTCCGACAGCGCCTCGTCAGAGGGTCCGTTGCCCCAGGGGCCCACGTTCGGTGACATCAGTCGGACCCGCACAGCGCAGGCTTGGCCGCCTTCAGGTTGGGACAACAACCCGGACGGCATACCGATGGGAACGCCTCGTTGCCCGGCCAGGTAGGACCGGCGACCGCCGCGCCACCGCGCGCCTGGGCGGCTCGTTCGAGGGCAAGGTCGACAAGACCGGACACGAACTCGGGGTCAGTGCCCACCGTCGGGACCCGCACCATCTCCAGGCCGGCGGCTGCTGCGTTCTGCGCGGCCTCGGTGTCGAGGTCGAAGCGGACCTCCATGTGGTCCGAGATGAAACCGATCGGGGCCACGACCACGGTTTTGACCCCATCGGCGGCCAGGGCTCGCAACGTGTCGTTGATATCCGGCTCGAGCCAGGGCTGCGTGGTCGGGCCCGAGCGCGAGCAGTAGACCAGCTCGTGCTCCAGACGTCGACTCAGCGTTGCGTTGACCTCTTCGGTGATGGCCGCCGCCAGCTCCAGGTGCTGGCGTCGGTACGCGTTGCCCTCGCCATCGCCGGGACCCGATGTGGCGTCCATACCCTCGGAGATCGAGTGGGTGACGAAGACCAGTCGGACCTCAGCGTCCGGGCGCTCCCCAAGAGCGCGCACGGCTTCGGTCACCTGCCGCGAGTTGACGTGTGAGAACCCCGGGTGGTTGAAGTAGGGCCGCACCTTGTCGATCTCGATCATTCTGCCCTCATCGGCCAGGGTCAGGGCGGCAGCCGCGAGGTCTTCGCGGTACTGGCGGCATGAGGAGTAGGAGGAGTAGGCGCTGGTCACGATGGTGACCACGCGGCGCATACCCGCGTCGTGGGCCTCACGCAGGGTTTCGGTGACGAACGGGTCGAAGTTGCGATTGCCCCACAGCAAAGGCGCCGAGATCCCACGTCGGTCCAGCTCCGAGCGAAGTGCGCCAAGCAGCGCCCGGTTCTGGTCGTTGATGGGACTCTTCCCGCCGAACGAGTGATAGTGCTCGGCCACCGCCGCAAGCCGCTCGTCAGGGATGCCTCGGCCGGCGGTCACGTTGCGCAGGAAGGGCATCACATCGTCGGGTCCTTCGGGTCCGCCGAACGACATCAGCAGTATCGCGTCGTACGGGGCAAGGGGGCTCGTGCTCGTCTCATCGGCGGGCGAGGTCATGGGAGTTCTCCGGTTCGCAGTGAGATCGGTCGTCGTTGATCACAAAGGTCCTGGCCAAAACTACCGTTGCGGCGTGGCCTGCGCCCCTCCGGTCGTCGAAGATGGCAGAGTCTGTTCTTGTCGGGCGACTCAGGAGAAGGCGATGCAAGACCTGCAACTCATTGGCGTTCACGAGGACGGCGAGCACCTCCTGCTCAGCGGGGGCGATGGCGGACGTTTCCGGATACGGGTCGACGAGCCTCTGCGGGCTGCGATCCGACGTGACCGGCCACGCTTGGGGCAGTTACAGATCGAGATCGACGGTGGTCTGCGCCCTCGAGATGTCCAGGCGCTGATTCGCGCAGGAGCCTCCGCAGAAGAGGCCGCCGACCGGTCAGGGTGGACGGTTGACAAGGTCCACCGGTACGAGGGCCCGATCCTTGCCGAGCGAGAGCACGTGACCGGCCTCGCGCGCGGCGCGCGTCTGCGCGGACGCGGGACCAGCTCCAGCGCCGGCAACGCACCCACGCTCTCTGTGCGGGTGACCGAACGGCTGACGGGTCGTGGCGTTGACGCGACGGGGGTCAGCTGGGACTCGTGGCGGGCCGAGGACGGCCCATGGACGGTCGTCCTGACGTTCGCCGCCGGTGGCCGCCAGCGTCAGGCGTCGTGGAGCTTTGACCCAGCCGACCGGACGGTCACGGCCGTCGATGACGAGGCCCGGTGGCTCAGCGAGGCCGAGCAACCTGCCGAGGGACCGATTCCGGCTCCGCACCTGTCACCATTGCCAGGGCGTGCCACGAAGGTCTATGACGTGGAGGCCGAGGGCGGCTTGCGGACCACAGACCCGGCCGCAGACCCTGAGGAGCCCCTCGATCTGATGACCGCGATGCGGGCTCGCAGCTCCGCACGTGGCCGACGCAGGTCGGGCGGCCGCCGTGGCTCACCGAAAGTCCCCACGAACGTGCCCGGTGCCGGTGACCACGCCCCCGACCAGGCGCTCCCTCTTGAAGACCTGTCGTACGACCCAGAGTCGATGCCCCCTCCCCCGACCGCGCACGCGGACCCCGATCCGTCGGGCGTCGATGGTCGTCCCGAACCCGCAGCGGCCGGTTATCTCATCGAGCTGGCTGATCACCACGGCACGCTGGAAAACCTGCCGGGCAACGAGGCCGCCGACGCTGTCGATGACAAGGCGGAGCCGCCGGCCCTCCGGAAGTCTGCCCGAAAGACCGGCCGCCCGAGCGTTCCGGCCTGGGGCGACATCATGTTCGGCTCGAGACCGGGCGCCGACCGGTCCTCATCCTGACCGGTCCTCATCCTGACCGGTGGTCGACCCGGCCGGTGGTCGTTCGACGCGACGATCCGTCGGGCTCAGGCGTCGATCGTGGGAACGCGGATCGGGACCTGGCGGAATCGAGCTCGAACGGCAGCACATCGGGTGAGAGGGCGGTGGCCCGCGCGGCATGTGAGGTCATCCGGCGCATGTAGTGGCGCCGGCACAGGACCTCGTACTCCACCACAGCGACGTCGTCGCGGGCGATGTCCCCCACGGCGACCTGCTCACCCTCCAGGACCATCGCGCCGCGAACGACCCGGGCGTTATGGGTGGCGCGATGGCCGCACCAGCACAACGCCTCCACCTGCAGCGCTTGAACCCGGTCAGCCAGCTCGATCATTCGCTGGGACCCTGGGAACAGCTCGGTCCTGAAGTCGGCGGTGATCCCGAAGGCGTAGACGTCGATGGACATCTCGTCGACAAGGCGGGCGAGCTGCTCAACCTGCTGCGCGCTGTAGAACTGGGCCTCGTCGCAGATCAGGTAGTCGACCCGCTGGCCGTTCGTGACCCGACTGACCATGAGGTCCCAGAAGTCGAGGTCGTCGACCACCTCGAAAGCACTTGTCGCGAGACCCAGGCGCGAGGACAACACCGCCTCACCAGCCCGGTCATGCTTGGTGAATATGAGCCCGGCCCGGCCACGCGCAGCGTGGTTGTGGTCCATCTGAAGCGCCAGGGTCGACTTGCCACAGTCCATCGTGCCGGAGAAGAAGACGAGTTCAGCCACGAGAGTGAAGTCTAATGGGGATCAGATAGGGGATCCCGAGCGCTGTCCCTGGCCGCTACCTGCAGCAACGGGATCGCGACCTCCTCCGGGCTCAGCGAACCGTGAAGACCCAACAACGCCAACAGCTGCGGCCTGGCGCTCCGGGAGTCGACGATCGCGAAGTTGTCGCGCATCGCCACGATGACATCACCTATCCGGGGCAGCACACGGTCGGAGACGGTCCCGAACAGACCCTGCCGGACGGCCTCGTCGCGACTGAGCACCCATGCCCGTGCGTCGACCCGCTCGCGCCAGGTGGCGAGTACGTCTTGGGTTGCACCCGGCTCGCAGTACAGCTGCGGTGACCGGAACTCGCCACCCACGTGCCGGACGCCACGGGCGAGGTCGGCGTCGTGTGCGAGGTCGATCCGCAGATGGTGCGGTGCATCGACCATGCCGTGGTCGGCAGTGATCAGGACCGAGGTGTCCGAGGGAACGCCGGCCACGAGCCGGGCCATAGCGCGGTCGATCAGCTCCAGCTCGTCACCCCACTGCAGGGACTGACACCCGTGAACGTGCCCGATCTTGTCGAGGTCTCCCCAGTAGAGGTAGACGAGGGCCCGTTTGCTGGCACGGACTGCCGCCAGGGCCGAGTCGACGCGCCCGTCAAGGGACTGCGCCGCCTTGAAAGCGCCGCCACGCAACGCGGCGTTGGTCAGTCCCGAGCCGTCGAAGAAGCCGGCACCGATGCGGGTGACAGCCACACCGTCGGCGACCGCCCGCTCGAACTCGGTCCGGATCGGCTGCCACGAACGCGGGTCAGGCCCATTGTCCCAGGACAGCTCGTTGAGCAGCCGGTCCTCGCCGGGAACGAGCACCTCGTAGCCGACGAGTCCATGGGCGCCGGGCGGCAGGCCCGTCCCGAACGTGCCCATGCTCGTCGCGGTGGTCGACGGAAAACCTGCGCAGAGGCGGTATGCCGCCGGCAGCAGGGTGCGCAGGAACGGCGCGTGCCCGCTGCGCTGGTGCAACAGCTCAAAGCCCAAACCGTCGATGAGCACGACGACCGAGCGCCGCGCGGGCAGGAGGTCGAGCAGCTCACGCGGATCGCCACGGTCGTCCAGGGGCTCTGCCACGCCCAGGGACCGCGCCACAGCGGGCAGCACCCCGGCCAGGCCCGTCGCGTCGTACGTGGGCAGCAGGCTCTGATCGAGCACAGCCGCGGCCTCAGCGTCCAATGGCCTCGGACAACGCCCGTGCGAACGTCATGGCCTGTGCCAGCGCCGGCTCGCCGTCGGCGTCGGCGCTGATGCGCAGCCCGATGTCGTCGGTGGTAATGGTGCCTTCGTAACCGTGGTCGGCTTCGCAGTTCGGGTCGCCGCAGGTCGCTGGAACCATGTCGATCCTGCTGACCGCTCCCCAGCCAAGGGTGAGCGTGAGCTCGCGTCCCAGGGATCCGGGCTCGTAGGTCGCAGGGGATGCCACCACGTGGGTCAGCATGACGCCACGGACGGCACTGAGCGGGACACACTCGGAGGTCGCCGTCGCCGTGGCAGCCGCGGTAGCCAGAGGGGCCGCGTTCTCGGACTCGGCATGGTCATCCTCGGCGGCGTAGTCGTCGGCGTGCGCCACCACGAGGCGGGAGGGTGTCAGGGCCAGAACCGTGATGTGGCGCCGCACGGAGTCCGCGTCGAAGGTCGTCTCCTGATGCACCAGATGTGAGACGACCTCGTCACCGGCGAGCGCCGACTCGACCACGTCAGCCACCAGGGACGGGTAGTAGCCAGCCGCCTCGATGTCCTTGGTCAGCGAGCTCGGGAGCGGACGTCGTTGCGTCGTGATCTGATCGGCGGTGTTACCCATGGGACATATCTTGGCCCATACCGTTGGCTGGGGCTCGCACTGCTCCCCTTGGTCCCCTGCCCGCAAGCCCACCTCACTACGTCAGGGCCCGTCGTTCTCCGTCTTTGCGGGTCTTGGCGGGCGCCACGACGATCTCGACCCCGAGCACGTCCACGCCGCCGGGATGTGCGATCGCCGGGTTGATCACGAGCGACGCCACGTCGGCCTGATGGTCGGCAAGCACGGACACCCGCGCGAGCAGGTCCGCCAGCGCGGCGCGGTCGGTGGGTGCGGCGCCTCTGTAGCCATCGAGCAGGGGCGAGGCCTTCACCGACGAGATCAGATCGGTCACATCCACGTCGGTCAGCGGCGGGATCCTGTGCCCGATGTCACCGAGGAGGTCGGTGGGCGGCCCGGCGATGCTGAAGCTGACCACCGGTCCGAACAGCGGGTCTTCGGCGGTGCGGATGACACAGGCCACCCCTGGTGTCGCCATCCGCTGCACCACGAACGTATCGGCGTCCAGGGGAGACAGTCGTAGGGACAGCGCGTCGAAAGCCTCCCGGACGGAAGCCTCTGTACCCAGGTCAAGACGTATGCCGGCCAGGCCCGGCTGGTGTCGCACGGTCGGCGAGGTGGACTTGAGCACGATGGGGTAGCCGAGGTGCTGCGCGGCGGCGGCGGCCTCATCGGCCGTCTCCACCGGGATCGTGGGCCAGAGCTCAATGCCGTAGGCAGCCAGCAACGTGTGCGCCTCGGTCGGCGTGAGCGCCCGACCCGCGGGGGTCTCCGCCAAGATGCGCTCGACGATGTTCTCGGCCGCCACGCGGTTCACGTTCGACGGGTTGACGAGCTCCCCTCGTTCGCGAGCGCGCCACTGTCCGTATCGCGTGGCCGCCACGAGCGAGCGGACGGCATCTTCAGGCATCGGGTACGCCGGAACCGCTCTCACGTGACCGTGCACCTCCCGGTCCTGTCCGGACAGCACCGCGGTGACACCCCTCATGCCCAAAAAGGTTGACACGCATGGTTTCTCAGATCGCCCAGCTGAATCGACGACGGCATGGGCAACGTCAACGCCGCGGGTGACCAACGGGGGGGTGAAGCAGGTCAGCACACTGTCGACACTCTCATCTTCGAAAGCGGCGTCAAGCGCGGTCGTGAACTCCGCGGTCGTGGCCTCAGCGGGCAGACAGAGCGGGCCATGGGTGATCTCCAGGCCCCAGCTGACGCACGCCTCGGCAGTGAGCGCTCCGAGGGCGGTGGAGTTGCCCACGATCGCCACCCGCGGACCGCGCGGCAAGGGCTGGTGGAC
>DASVHT010000389.1:0-2505 GCA_036382455.1 Dermatophilaceae bacterium | reverse complement strand
CGACCCTGGCGTCGACGTACGGATGGGTCGCACTCGGTTCCGTACTAGGGGCGGTGCTGGTTGGCGGGGGCCGGGCGCTGTACTGCCGTCGGTGGGGTCGGGCCATCATCACTACGACCACGCGGGTGGGTGGACGTTCTGGGGTTCTTTGGCAGGCGCATTCGTCGGACTGGCGGCGGGCATCCTTTGGTGGGCATCTCATGTTCACCATGAGATGGGCATGGGGCTGGGAGCGTTCCTATTCCTGGCTGGCGGAATCATCCTCTACGCGTGGGCGACTCCCAGGCGATGACTGACGCCGCGCCGTTCACCTGCCGCTGGTGTGGCGGTCGCTTTCACCCGTCCGCCGACTGCCCGGAGCGGACCCGGTGTAGGACCGGCCGGGCTGTGGGTCGATGGCGGCGCCCGGTGCGTGCCGGGGTGTCGACAGAATCATGGACGCGCCATGTGGGTCTGTGTCGGGTGCGGCCGGCCGCTCACGCTAGAGCCAGGCGAGGAGCCGTGCTGTGGAGTCGGCGCGACGCGCAGGCCGGTAGGCCATGGCAGCCAATAGCCCCGCGCTGCTGCATCCTGCGCGCTCAGAGGCTCGCAAAAGGCCCAGGGGTGTACCACCGGGTATGGGTCCGTGCCGCGCATGCGCTGGCATCCGACCGCGGACGTGGGTCGCCCTCGGCGCCGTCTCGGCGCTGCTGTGGCTGGGAGTCGTCGCCGCGCTCGTCGTCCAGGCGTTGATGTAGTGCGTCGACCCAGCCGTATGGCTTGATCCCGTGTCGGTAGGAGGCCCTACCGCACGGAAGCTGGCCAGGCTTGCGACTGCTGTGCCGGCAGTCAACCTCAGCTCAAATGAACCGTGATCACGCCGTTCACCCAGTTGATGTACCCGTGCTGGAAACTCGACTGCCGGCCGCCAACGATGTCGGTTTCGTCGCTCGTCGGATATCCGAGCAAGCCCGTCTCCCAGCCCGTTCCGGCCCACGCATCCCGGATCGCGCCGTGCACCTCATGGGCACCGGTGGACGGCGTCCAGTAGATCGACCCACCCTGGAAGTGGTTGTAACGCCCGAGTCCGTCGCGTGTCGTCAACTCGTCGGTCAGGGGCAGACCGTACGCGAAGGGGCCCCTAGCGGCGACCAGGTACTCCAGCATGATGGCGCCGTGTACCTCGTGGGCACCCGTCGACGGCGACCAGAATTCCTGGCCATGGTCGAACGTCTGCAGCCGTTCGCCGACGCCCTGGTTGTCCGTGAACTCATCTTGCGTCGGGTAGCCGAGCGGTCCTCGCTCCCATCCACCGGCCGACCAATCCTCCCTGATCGCACCATAGACCGCGTGGGCGCCATCGGCGGGGGTCCAGTAGATCGACTCACCACCGCTGAAGTGGTTGAAGCGGCCGACTCCATCTGGAGTCGTCGTCTCGTCGGTGGTCGGTAGGCCGTAGCCCGTAGGGCCGTGCACCGTGCCGGCGTACTCGACTTCGATCGCGCCGTGGACCTCATGTGCGCCCGTGGCCGGAGACCAGTAGATTGTGCCGCCGGCGAAGGACTCGACCCGTACACCTGGGTCACCGGGGACGCTGAACTCATTGTCCAGAGGCGCCCCGAGGAAGCCAGCCGCGCCGCCCTTCGCAAGCCACTCTGCCCGGATCGCACCGTAGGGGACAATCGGCGGAGCAGCGTTCGCTGTCATCGCCGGCAGTCCCGCGACGATCGCACTTATGGCGGTCGCCGCTAGGGCCTTCTGCCAGGTCATCCGACTCAACTCCCTCACCCCGATGGATGCCAAGCACCGTAGTCGCCACAGTGAGGCGGCCGATACGGGGGGTGACCGACCGCCTCACTGTCCCCACGCACGGAAGTACGCGGCTCGGCGGCGGGCGGCCATCAAGGCACGGTCAGGGGCTCGGCACCAGACGCCGCTTGGCCAGTTCTTCGGCGCGCTCTCGGCCGGCGACGGAGACCTGATCGAGTACATCCTGAGACAGCAGGGCGATCCAGGCGTTGCGGCTAGCACCCTGCGCCATCGACCACTGTTGGCCGGCAAGCACCCACGCGCGGTGGGCTGCGTGCAGACGTTCGACCGGGTCGGCGATTGCCGGGCGGCCGGGACCATCCCAGGTCGCCCACACTGAGACCAAGGGGCCACAGGCCAGCTCGCATGACAACTCGACGCCCTCGGGCAGCCTGGTTACGGGGTTCACAAACTCGTCTCCTAGAAGATCGCGTGACGAGCAAAGTCTACCCGACTAGATCATCCTTGGACGGGAGCCGATAGGCCGGAAGGAGCGAGCGGATGGGTGCCGAGGCGGATGCGCTGGCCCAGGTGGCCGAGGCCGAGCGGTACCTAGCCGAAGTCGTGCGCCTACGGGAGCTCGGCGAGCGGTGCGTGCGCGATGCCCGAGAGCGGCTCCGCGAACTGGACCGGCATGTGGTCGAGGCTGAGCGTCTCGTCGCGGAGATGCGGACCGCGCGCCTTCGAGCGGTTTACCACCTGGACCAGAGCGGCGGT
>DASVHT010000388.1:0-2498 GCA_036382455.1 Dermatophilaceae bacterium | reverse complement strand
GTCCGTGCCTGCGACGAGGCGGTAGGCGGCGGTCGTGCCTAGCCACTTGCCGAAGAGCGCGGTTGTTCCGCCAGCCTGGTAAATCCTCCAGGTGACCAGAACTGCCTGGCCACGCAAGCCTACTAGCTCGACGTTCGCTGTTAATAGGACGCCCAGCGGCTCTTTCTTTCGCCCGGCCACGGGGCGGGTCCGGGTTTCACGAAGCAGGTTGGCGATTCGCTCCGCCGCGACGTCAGTCGAGACAGGGTTGGCGCTTTGGTCGTGCTGCTCGCCGACGACCTCGTCACCCAACGCGGCGCTGTTGACGGTGGCGTTGTCTGCTATAACCACCATCGGCGAATATTGCGACGCGGGCGACGGGGTGACGTCGTAGTCCTGCACACGGGCAAGTGCGGCGGTAAGAGCTTCTCGCGCCCTCCCGGACGGCGGCTGAGTCGCCGGCACGTTCTTGGGATCTCTCTGCGCGGGTGACGGTGACGCGCTAGGGGTGGCCGACGCGCTAGGGGTGGCCGACATTGTGCCCGCAGTCTTGGTGGGGGTTACTGGCGATGCTTTGGGTGACGTTATGAGGTCCCGCGTTGCGATACGGGTCGAGGCGGCGGTGTTGTCAGGCGTGGCCACCCGCTGGGCGTCCACTAGCGCGAAGCCGTCGTGCCCGCCTGACGGAAGGATGCCATAGGCCCGCGGCACGGTGCTCGTCCGCTCCTGGTACTCGCCGAGAGGGACAGGCGACTTAGCGAAGATGGACTTGAACTCGGCTCTGTCCACTACGTCGTGTTTAGGCAGGAGAGCTAGCAGCGATGTGATTGCGGCGGCCAGCGTTCCCGCTGCGAGGACGGCGGCGCTAACCCGGCGCCAGCTCGGCTGGAACCAGGGAATCCCTAGTTTACTTGTCGCCGTGCGATGTGCTTCGGAGTTGGTCACGGCATCTTCCCCACTTCTTTCCCGATATTCCGGGGGAACTTCTTCGTGTCATGACCACCCTGTTTCTTCTCCGTCCCGTTCCCATGGCCCAGTGGATCACTGTCCGGGGAAGGGGTGGCAGGCCAACCGATCCTGTAACACGCTCACCGCCGGCCGGCAACACGACGAGAGGGTGATTAAGAGTAGTTCCCGTCCCGTGAGCAGTGTTTGCGAGTAGCCAGCGTCGCTCCGGCGCTGTGGACCCAGGTTCAAATCAGGGGCAGATCATCGAGGCCGGCGTGGCACCGGCGGTGGGGACGCGATCGTACAACACCGGTCTGCGAATTTCGGAGGTGGGCTATCCATTTCATTGCCACTCCCGCACACGGCGACCCACCCCCGGAAGCCAACGGTGCTGGTCAGGGACTTGAGCACTCGCGAGGTGGCAGTCAAATGGATAGCCCACTTTCGGAGAATGGCCGGGAGCTCGCCGTCCTGCTCGACCGGTTGGTCGACGCCTGGCCCACCCTGGTCCAGGACCCAGTGCTGATCAGACACTCGATGGGAGTTTGGTCGCGCGCAGCGCGCTCGCCAGGCCGGAGTTGGCATCCCCGCCAGGTCCGCCGGCCGGATCCGGGGTCGCCCCCTCGGCCCGGGGGTCGCGCAGCAACGCCAGGAACAGCAGCTCCAGTTCTTGGCTACAAGCCGGGCGTGTCGCCACCTATTCGTGCTGCTCAGAGGGCAGATCAGGGGGCAGATCAGGGGGCAGCGGACCCGTAACTTCGGGCTAGTGCTGGTCCGGTCCAGTGCGATGGCGTCGGTGGTCGCCACGCGCCGGCTGAACAGCGCGGCGGCGTAGGACAGGACATCCACGTCGCCACGTCGACCGTGATGGTCTTCGGTGTTGCCCGCATCACGCCCTCCGCGAGTGCGGTTGGGGTGCCGGCCTGGCGTCCCCGGATGATGCGGCTGGCGCCAAACTCAACTGTTGGCGCGCGCCGGGCGCGCGCCGTGCGCACCCCCACGACTCCTGGTGATCGGTGCAGCGGAGCGGCGGCGCTCCGACCCGGAGGCGGCACTACTGGACCCGGACACGCTGGTCACCCGCAACAACCTGGCCTTTTGGCTCGGAGAGGCGGGGCAGGGCTAGCGAGGCATTGATGCGACTGTCGGGGTCCCATATGTCACCCAAGTTGCGTTAGCCGCCGTCCGGGACAGTCGCCTATCTCCTGTCGTGCCGTTCGCGGCGCGCCTCACGCATCGGCCGGAGCCAGGTGCTGCGCCGGTACCCAGGCCTCGACCAGCACCACCTGGCCTAGCTGCCCGTCCGGGCATAGTTGCTGCCGCCGCTCGGACCCCCGTCTCTGACGAATCCGCAGCGGTGCGGCCGAACGCTGTCGGCATTGCTGACGAGATCAACAGCCGTCCAGCATCTAACGAGTGTCTTGAAACCTTGATGCCGCGCGGGGCCCCAAGACCCGTTGACCTCGAGCGCGCGCCGGCACCCGGGCTTGGGTTCGTGAAGCGGCGGAGTCCCCGCCCTGCTCGCAGAGGTTTCCAGGCCTCGCAGCGGAGCTGCCGTCAGCGCCGGGTGG
>DASVHT010000387.1:0-2864 GCA_036382455.1 Dermatophilaceae bacterium | reverse complement strand
CGTAGCATCGCCCGCACGACCTGCTCGCCACCCTCACCCGCCCCAAAGACCAGCAACCGCTCGGAGTGCTCCGCCCGTGGCCGGCGACGACGGTCGATGCGCGTGCGCCAGACGTAGCGGAACCCGAGCATGCTCATCACGGCGGCCGCGCCGGCCGCTAACGGCACGCTTGCCGGTAGCGGATGCGGCGCGCCCAGCACGTCGACGGTGAGTACCAGCAAGCCGGCGATCGCCGCGGCGGCGGCGATCCCGGTCACCTCCTCGAAGCTGCCCACCCGGTACTTCCCCCGGTACAGCCGCAACAGCAGCCCCGCCGCAATCTGGATCGCTACCGCCAGCGGAGCGATCAGGACGAAACCGCGGATCGGAAAGGCACCGATGGCGAAGTCGTACCGAGCCAGCGCGAAGAACCCGATCGCGACAAGCCAACTGAGGCCATCGGCCAGCATCTGCGCCGGCCAATGATTGGGAATCCGCCCATAGCGAGCGCGTACGAATGCTCTGGCGGACATCGTCCCCCCGTGGACTGCTCTGGTCGCGCAGCGCGATGCTGTGGTGGCGCAACGCAATGCTAGCGCTCCTCCGGCCGGTAGTGTCCAGTGATCCGGGGATATCCGATGTGATCTCCTGCGCAACGGGGGTGCGGGCACGTGGAGCTTCGCGACTACGTCAGGGTGCTGCGCAAGCAGTGGCGCCTCATCGCGGTGTGCGCCGCACTAGCCGTCACCGCCGTGGCCACGATCACGATACGGGCGACGCCGCAGTATCAGGCCACCATCAAGCTCTTCGTCTCGGCTCAGGAACGGACGAACGACACCGCCACCTCGGCGTACCAAGGGGGTCTGTTCTCCCAGCAACGAGCCAAGTCGTACGCCGACCTGCTGAGCGGACCACGCGTCGCCGAGGCCGTGGTCTCCGACCTCCGCCTGCCGATGACGCCCGGCCAGTTGCGGGGCAAGGTCAGTGCTAGCGCGCTGCCGGACACCGTGCTGCTCACCGCCTCCGTCACCGATCCGAGTCCGGCGCAGGCGCAGCGGCTGGCCAACGCGGTGGGCACACAGTTCGCCGCGCTGGTCGATCAGCTGGAGCGGCCACCCGGCGGCGGCCCCGCCCCCATCAAGGTGGCGGTCGTGGAGAACGCCCGGCTCCCGAACAGTCCGATCTCACCAAAGCCCGCCCGCAACGTCGGGCTCGCCCTCGTGCTGGGGCTGCTGCTCGGCGTCGGCCTGGCTGTGTTGCGGGAGTCCCTGGACACGACTGTCAAGAGCGTGAAGGAGCTGCAGGAGCGGGCTGAAACTCCCGTGCTAGGAGTCATCGGGTTCGACCCGCAGGCGCGAAGCCGACCGCTCATCGTGCAGGTCGACCGGCATGCCCCCCGGGCGGAGGCATTCCGCCAGTTGCGGACGAACCTGCAGTTCATCGACATCGACCACCGTCCCCAGTCCATCGTCGTCACCAGTTCGGTGTCCGAGGAGGGCAAGACCACTACGACGGCGAACCTGGCCATCACGCTCGCCCAGGCCGGCGTCAGCGTGGCGGTGGTGGAAGCCGATCTGCGCCGGCCGCGACTGGCCGAGTACCTGGGCATCGAGGGGGCCGTGGGGCTCACCACCGTGCTCATCGGTCAGGCGGAGTTGGATGACGCCCTGCAGGAGTGGAGTTGTGCCGGACAGCGGTGGGGTGACGCCGGGCTGCTGGTGCTGCCCAGCGGCGAGCTCCCTCCGAACCCGGCTGAGCTGCTCAGTTCCGACGGCATGGCGGAGCTGCTCGGCGAGCTGGAGAAGCGGGTGGACCTCGTCCTGATCGACGCTCCGCCGCTGCTGCCGGTGACCGACGCAGCGGTCGTGAGCGCCATAGCAGCCGCCACCATCCTCGTCGTCCGCCAAGGCGGCACGAAGCACGAGCAGGTCGCCCGGGCCATCGAGGCCCTGCGGCGAGTCGATGTCCGGCTGTCCGGCGCGGTCCTCAACATGGTGCCGGCAAAGGGCCACGACGCCTACGGCTACCGCTACAACTATCAGTCCCGCCCGACGGCGACGCCGTAGCGAAGTGTCAGCGAGCGCTGTGGTTGCTCGTCGTCGACAGCCACCGCCTCGTTAGGCTGCGCGGTCAGTTCGCTGGCGGCGGGCCACAATAACCGCCGTCCCCGATGCCGCCGGGGCGTCCCCGAACTCGCTTCCGCGTAGCGGGGCCAGAGCTGGGCCAGCCACAGCGAGAACGGTTCCCATCAATGTCGTAGCCACGACGGAGCGACGAGCCGTAGCAACCCCCGTTGTTCGCGATGCGAACTTCCCCTCCGGTCCGCTTCACCCCCCTCAGCGCACCGCACCAACGAGGTCATCCACTGTCACCAGTCGGCGTGATCCAGGGTAGGTCTGCAGGATGTGCGCCGTGACGTACAAGCGCCTTCAGGGACGCGTCGTCGTCGACCCACTGCCGCCAACGGGCAGACGCTCAAGATCTATAGGGGTGCTTCCGGCGCCACGTGGTGGCTCGATGCGGCTGGCCAAGTCGCCGATGGACGCGAGCACCTTCGGCCCAGCCGCCCAAGCGTCCAGGCCCAGGGCAGACAGCGGGTCGCTGGACGGCACAGGCACGTGCGAGATCAGCGGGTGGGTCGGCCGGAGGTCTGGCTCGCCGAAAGCCAGCAGGTCCTCGTGCAGCTTCCCGCCGGGCCGCAGCCCGGTGTAAACGATGTCCACGGGCCGACGGGACTTGGCGGCGAGCATCCGGGCGACGTCATCGATGCGCACGGGCTGCCCCATGTCCAGGACCAGCGCTTCGCCGTCCCGGCCGATGGCGCCAGCCTGGATGACGAGCTGCACCGCCTCCTGCACCATCATGAAGTAGCGAGTGACCGCGGG
>DASVHT010000386.1:0-3017 GCA_036382455.1 Dermatophilaceae bacterium | reverse complement strand
CGAGTTCTTGTTCGCACCGACGGTGCCGTCTGAGCCGAGGCCGAAGAACACGGCGGTGACCGCAGTGTGCGGGACGGCGAAGTCAGGGTCGGGGTCGAGCGAGAGGTGGGTGACATCGTCGACGATGCCGACGGTGAAGCGGCGCTTCGGCTTCTCGCGGCCAAGCTCGGCGAAGACACCGGCCACCATCGGCGGCGTGAACTCCTTGCTCGACAGTCCGTAGCGGCCTCCGATGATGGTCGGCACGCTGCGTCCCCCGTCGAACATGGCGCTGTCCATCAGGGCTGTGGCCACGTCGAGGTGGAGCGGTTCAGCGGGCGCGCCCGGCTCCTTGAGGCGGTCGAGGACGGCGATGCGCTGGACAGTCTCGGGAAGGGCCGCGAGGAAGGCCTCGACCGGGAACGGCCGGTAGAGGCGCACGGTGAGGTAGCCGACCTTCTCGCCGCGGTCGACGAGAGCGTCCACGGTCTCACCGACGGCGCCGGCTCCTGAGCCCATGATCACGATGACCCGCTCAGCGTCCGGAGCACCGTGGTACTCGACGAGGCTGTACTGCCGTCCGGTGTGCTCTGCGAACTCGTCCATCGTCTGCTGGACGATCCCGGGCACCCCTTCGTGGTACGGGTTGCAGGCCTCGCGGGCCTGGAAGAAGACATCGGGGTTCTGTGCGGTGCCGCGCAGGGTCGGGGCGTCGGGGGTGAGCCCCCGCATCCTGTGCTCCAGCACGAGGTCGTCTGGCATCATGGCGCGCATCACGTCGTCGCCCACGACCCGGATCTTGTTGATCTCGTGCGAGGTGCGGAACCCGTCGAAGAAGTGCAGGAACGGCACTCGCGCTTGCAGGGTCGCGGAGTGGGAGATCAGGGCGAAGTCCTGCGCCTCCTGCACCGACGACGAGCAGAGCATCGCCCAGCCGGTCATCCGGGCGCTCATCACGTCGGAGTGATCGCCGAAGATCGACAGCGCATGAGTGGCCAGCGTGCGGGCGGCCACGTGGATCACGCACGGCGTCAGCTCGCCGGCGATCTTGTACATGTTGGGCAGCATCAGGAGCAGCCCCTGGGATGACGTGAAGGTCGTGCCGAGGGCTCCCTTCTGTACGGCGCCGTGCAGGGCTCCGGCCGCGCCGGCCTCGGACTGCATCTCGACGACCTCGGGGATGGAGCCCCAGAGGTTCCGTCGTCCGGCGGCGCTCCAGGCGTCGGCGACCTCGCCCATGGTCGAGGCGGGGGTGATCGGGTAGATCGCGATCACCTCGCTGCACGCGTGAGCGACCCGAGCAGCCGCTTCGTTTCCGTCGACGCACTCCCAGGTCACGTCTAGAACTTCGCCTGGTGCGTCGAATGTCATGCAAGCCTCCGAGTTGGGTCCTGAAACACGTTCTGCAAACGTTACGGAGGACCACCTCGGTCGCCTAGGGAACAAGGTCCCTCTACCCGCCTGCCGTCGATCGAAGGCGGGCGCAGCGTGGCAGACGTTATGAACCCCGTCTGATAGCCGATGATGATGAACTGCCTGCCATCGATCGAAGGCGGGCGCAGCGTGGCAGACTGCTCGCGTGGTCCTGGGCTTGGTGTGCGCTCTCTTCGCAGCTCTGGCCTATGGCGGCGCCTCGGTCCTCCAGGGTGTTGCCGCGCGCGGAGCCGAGTCCGGCTCCGGTCTTGACCCGCGGCTGTTGGTGCGACTCGCCCGATCGGTTCCCTATCTGTCAGGGGTCAGCCTCGACCTGGTGGCCTTCCTCGCGTCACTGGTGGCTCTGAGGACGCTGCCCCTGTTCCTCGTCCAGTCCGCCGTAGCCTCGAGCGTCGGGGTCACTGCCGTCATCGCCGCAGTCATGGGTGTCCGGCTGCGGCGTCGCGAGATCGCCTGGCTGGTCGTTCTGGGTGCCGGGTTGCTGCTGCTGGCCACCTCGGCCCAGCCGGAGCAAGGCAAGCCGCTGACGCTGGGACTGCGCTGGGGGTTGCTTGCCTCGGTGGTGGTGCTGGGTGCCGTGGGGGCCGGCATCGCCCGGCATACCGGCCGCTCGAGCGCACCTGCTCTTGCTGTCCTTTCAGGACTTGCCTTCACGGTCGTCGTCGTCGCCGCGCGCAGCCTGACTGTGCCCAGCCCGCTGTGGCAGGGTCTCGCCGATCCCGGGCTCTGGGCCATCCTGGCCAATGGCGGGCTGGGGATGCTGCTGTTCGCCACAGCTCTGCAACGCGGGTCTGTCACCAGTGCCACGGCCCTCTTGTTCGCCGTCGAGACAGTCGTTCCGGCATACATCGGTCTTGCCTTCCTGGGAGACAGGACACGGCCCGGTTACGCCCTGGTAGCGGCATTGGGCTTCGTCCTCACCATCGCAGGGACGGTGGCCCTGGCGGCCCATGACATGGCCAAGGCCGCAGTGGAGGTCGCCAGCCGGTCGTCCACCGGCTGACATTCCGGTCTCACGGCTGGAACCAGCGTCGGTCTGCCCGCGGCTCAGGTCTGCTCACGACTCACAGGGGTCGCCGTTGGCACCGGGTTGGCCGAAGTTACAATCCGCAACAACCCACGACCACAGCACAACCGACTGTCCCCAGGAGATGTCAATGACCTCACCCAGCCCCGGCTACTCGATCACTATCCGCGTCGAGGTGCCCGGCGGGGTGAGCGCGACGTCCTCGCTCACCAGCGCCGTGGGCTCGGTGGGTGGTGCGCTGACCGCTCTCGACGTCGTGGAGAGCCAGACCGGCCGGATGGTGATCGACGTCACCTGTGACACGGCGGGTGAGACGCACGCCGAGCAGATCACGAAAGCCATCGCGGAGATCCCCGGCGCGGTCGTGCGCAAGGTGAGCGACCGCACGTTCCTGCTGCACCTTGGCGGCAAGATCGAGGTCACTCCCAAGGTGCCATTGAAGCACCGCGACGACCTGTCCCGCGCCTACACCCCGGGCGTGGCCCGAGTCTGCCTGGCCATCGCAGAGCACCCCGAGGACGCCCGTCGCCTGACCATCAAACGCAACACGGTGGCCGTGGTCACCGACGGCTCAGCG
>DASVHT010000385.1:0-1814 GCA_036382455.1 Dermatophilaceae bacterium | reverse complement strand
CAGACCTCCTCAGATGATCCGGAACCGTCCCTGATCACGAGCAAATGGCACATTTTGTGCCACATGGCGAGGGGACGAGCAGTCTGTTCATTTTGAATCCGCAGGTCGTCGGTTCGACCCCGGTGGCGTCAAGCGGTGTTTGCGCAGGTCATCCCTGAAGGACCGAGGCCGTGTCAAGGCATTGGTGACCTCAGATTTGGGCTGTCTTCGACCGCAGCACACACGTCGAGATAGGCGTCGGGGTCAAGGCTCGGGCGGAGCCCGACCGCGGAGCGGCCGGAGGGCCTTGAGGTCGGCGCCTGGGTCGGCAACGATGTGGGCGGCGAAGACAGTTCAGGGGCGGTTCCTCAGAAGTCGGAATGGGTTGGCGGTGCGCTCGTCAAGGCCGGGGATCCCGGCTGGGGGGCAGGCCCGGGTGGGCTGCCGGTCATCCCTACGCCGCGGCAGGGGGCGGCATGATGGGGTTCGCAGTGCGCTGGCCGGCGGGGTCAATCAGAGGGGCGACCACGCCAGATGTTGGGGGTCATGACCTGCACGACCCGCGCCGACCAGGGAAAAGCCGAAGGCGGTGCTCATGCCACCCTCGGCAGATGTTCCAAGGCGCGTACGTGACCGTCGCGCAGCGCGTAGAAGACGAGCTCCAGCTGACGCCTTGCGGCAGCGACCGATCCGATGTTGCGGCCTCGACGGTCGGCGACTCGTTCTCGGAGAACCCCGACCTCGCTGGCTTTGGAGATGGTCTTGACCGACTCGATCGCGGCCCACCGGACCAGACGTGAGCCTTGCTTGGTGATCCTTCCCCGACGGACATGGGTATCGGACTCGTGATGCTTTGGTGTCAGACCCGCCCAGCAGGTGAGCTTCGAGGCCGATGCGAACCGGGTGATGTCGCCGATTTCGGCGACCAGGACCGCACCCAGGATGGGTCCGATGCCGGGGATCTTTTGGACCGCGGTGTACCCAGGCTCCTGGGCCATCCTGCCGCGGATGATGCCGGCGAACACGGTGATCTCGAAGTCGACGTCGTCCAGCAACCGGCGCAGTGAGGCAATCCGCGCCGCGTACGGCGCCGGCAGATCCAGCCGGTCCAACAGCTCGGTGCCAGCCAGGCCGAACAGGTCGCTCATCAGCACCTGGACTCCGCACTTGGCCAGTACGGCATGAACCTCAGCCTTGCAGTGCGAACGCAGGCCGACCAGCTTGGCCCGGTGCCGCACCAACTCACGCAGCTCCCGTGTGGGCGGGGGCGCGATCCACGCCTCGGGAAGGCGGCCCATCCGCAGCAGGTCCGCCAAGTCCTGGGCGTCCCGAAAGTCGTTTTTGACCCTGCGGTACTCAAATGCCTTGACCCCCAACGGGTGAGCCAGGTGCACGTTGGCACCACCGGCCTGCAACGCGTCTACGGCCCAGTACCAGCCGTAGGTGGCTTCCAGCACCACCTCCGGGCACTGGCCGGCTCGGGCCATCACCGACGCCAACCGCTGGACGTCATTGACGATCCGCACCGCCTCGAGCACCTCACCAGCTTCGGTGGTCCGCACGATCACCGTCCGGCGTCGGTGCAGATCGATTCCCACAAACTGTTTTCCTGCATACGCTTCCATTAGGGGCCTCCTCGCCCTCTCGCACGGCACATGGACACTCCCAATCATCACGCTGGGAGGCGCCGCTGGAGCGGGAGGAGGCCCCGCTCCTTCATCGCATCAGGAGGCTTCTGACCTGCGGTTTTGTCTTTTTCAAGGCTGTGGCGGCGAGCTGTCAGTAGCCGTGATTGACCGGCAGATACCCCGATTCGCCGTGAGATGTTGCACGAG
>DASVHT010000384.1:0-3226 GCA_036382455.1 Dermatophilaceae bacterium | reverse complement strand
AGGGTTCCGCCGACCTTGGCGATCAGCCCGACAACGTGACGGTCCCCCGCGGCCTCGTGCAGCGCACGCAGGATCGGACCGAGCTGGTGGCGTCCGCGGGCGCGCAGCCGGGCGAGTGGGTCGTTCGCGTCCGCGGCACCGGGAGGCTCCGTGAGGTCGACTTCGAGAAGCAGAGGAGGTCGTCTACCGGGCAACGCGGGCATGTACTCCACTGTATGGCGCGCCCCGCCACCGCTGCCCGCACTGGAGGAGGTGGAGGGCTTGAACGTGTGGTCGAGTGCCCGACACTGATCCATTTGCCCTGTCTTTGTAGGTTTTGTCGGGCTGTCGATAACGTCGCTTTCCTGACGCCGCAGTGATGATCTGGCTTACGCTGCAAAGACAGTCCTGCGCCGCTGCGGAGAGCGGTCAGCACGCTGGTGGCATTTTCAACCTGGTGGCATTTTCAACCGACAGGAGGCACATGGACCAGCTCACACTTGGAGTGCTTGCCACCTCGAGCAAGGAGAACGAGCTCAGGCTGCCCATCCATCCTCAGCACTTCGACCGCATCGACGCGGACCTGCGGGCGCGGATCGTTCTCGAGAGCGGGTACGGTGGCCGGTTCGGCGTCTCCGATGAACATCTCGCCACCCAGGTCGCGGGCATTCGCTCACGTGAGCAGGTCATCGCGACCAGCGACGTGGTGCTGCTGCCCAAGCCCACCCTGGACGATGTCGCCAGCCTTCGCGACGGACAGGTGCTCTGGGGTTGGCCGCACGCCGTCCAGGACCCCGAGCTGACACAGACCTGTATCGACAAACGGTTGACGCTCATCGCCTGGGAGGCTATGAATCACTGGACGCCGTCGGGCGGCTTTGTCGTCCACGTCTTCCATATGAACAACGAGCTTGCGGGCTACTGCTCGGTGCTGCACGCCATGACGCTGGTCGGCTCAACCGGTCACTACGGCCGACATCTGTCGGCTGTCGTCATGGGCTTCGGCAACACGTCGCGAGGTGCCATCACGGCGCTGAACGCGCTCGGCGTCCACGACGTCACGGTGCTGACCATGCGCGACGTCACGGCGGTATCGTCCCCGGTCCCATCGGTCGTGCTTCACCACCTGGACCGCACCGAGACCGATCCCGGTCGAACGACGGTCCAGATCGCGACGGGCGAGAGGATGCCCACGGCCGAGTTCCTCGCCCGACACGACATCGTGGTCAACTGCGTGCTCCAGGACCCTGACCTGCCGTTCATGTTCGTCTCGGACGCGGAGCTGGCCCAGTTCCCTTCGGGCACCCTGCTCGTCGACGTGTCCTGCGATGCCGGCATGGGATTCGCCTTCGCGAAGCCAACAACGTTTGAAGAGCCGATGTTGACGGTGGGGGACGGCGTCGCCTACTACGGCGTGGATCACAGCCCTGCTTACCTTTGGAACAGCGCAACCTGGGGCATCAGCGAAGCTCTGATCCCCTACCTCCGCACGGTGATGGACGGCCCCTCGGCGTGGGACGAGGACAGGACCATTGGGCAGGCGATCGAAATCCGCGCTGGTGTCGTGCAGAACCCCAAGATCCTTTCGTTCCAGGGCCGTTCCGCCGAAGACCCGCATCCCCGACTCTGAGCGAAAGCGCATGGGCGCGCCCGCGGGTGGTGGGTTCACTGTCCGCTGAGGCTGATGCCCCGCGCTGTCGGCAGCCAACTGCTCAGCGGATGTTTCGGTCTTCGGATGTCTCGGTCTTCGCGAACCGGATGAGAACTCTCTCATCCGGAACACCAGGTCAGCTCATCCCACGCTGAGAGGGTCATTGCAGCGGCCCGGAACCGGGGCGCTGGGAAAAGAAGGGCACAAACATGATGAAGACATCCACCAAGCTGTTCGCGACGGGTGCCGCGAGTCTGCTCGGCGTTGCACTTGCCGCCGGCGGAGCGCACGCAGCCACCGGAGCGTTGAGCGCCGCGGATGCCCCCGGCCAGGTCCTGAAGGTCAGCGGCGTCGGGCCGGCTGCCACGCATGCCAGCGCCACTGCCCTGGCGCACGCCAACGCCAACGCCAAGGGCCTGTTCGGCACAAAGGCTGACGTCGCCCCTACCCCCGCCAACGCCAAGGGCGTTGCCACGTCGACGGCGGCGCGGCACAGCGGCGTGGGTCAGGTCGCACGACCGGCCCCGCAGACCCTGCCCGCGTATCACCGGGTCATGCCCAGCACGAAGCCACCCATGCGCCCTGCGGTTCCCCAGCCGATGCCGCGTACCGGCATGAATGCGCCTGTCCCCATGAGGTAGGGAACGGGACCAAGTTGAGACTTCGCCGCCGCGGACTGGATGGTTGTCCAGGGTCCGGTAACGTCGCCACTGAGGGCGTGTCGCTGTGCGACACGCCCTCAGTGGCGCACTGGCGTGTATGGACCCCGCGGCCAGGCCGCTGAGCACCTCATTTGAGGCGATAGCCCATGCCGCGCACCGTCTCGATGCGGTCAGCGCCGATCTTTGCGCGCAGGTAACGCACGTACACCTCAACAACGTTCGAGCCCGGGTCGAAGTCCAGCCCCCACACGCGGCTGAGCAGCTGCTCGCGGCTGAGCACCTGATCCGGGTGCCGCAAGAACTCCTCGGCCAGCGCGAACTCGCGCGCCGACAGATCGAACAACGTTCCGTCCACGGTGATGCGGCGGGTCAACAGGTCGAGCTCCAGCCCGCGCACCTGCAGCAGACCGACCGGCCCCGGCTGCCCATCCTTCAGGCGCAGTCGCACCCGTGCGAGCAGCTCATCGAAGCGGAAGGGCTTGGACATGTAGTCGTTGGCGCCCCCTTCCAGACCACGCAGAGTGTCGGCAGCAGAGTCCCTTGCGGTCAGGACGATGACCGCGATCGGGTTGCCCTCACCTCGCAGGGTCTGCAGGATGTCGAAGCCGTCGAGCCCCGGGAGACCGACGTCCAGGATCATCAGGTCGAACTGGCCGGTCTGCGCCTGGGCCAGCGCCGCCGGGCCGTCGGCGCTCACTGTCACGGCGAACCCGGCCGCGCCAAGACCTTTCTCGACGAAGGACGCGATCCGGGTCTCGTCCTCGGCGATGAGAATCCTGCTCATTGCCTACTCCTCATCCTGTTGGGACGGTTGCGCCCCCGTGACCAGGGGGATCCGGATCGTGAACGTCGACCCCTCGCCGGGCCCGCCCGAGAGCAGCACACTGCCACCATGGGCTTCGGCGATGGCCGACACGATGGACAGGCCGAGACC
>DASVHT010000383.1:0-9767 GCA_036382455.1 Dermatophilaceae bacterium | reverse complement strand
AGGGGTGCGACACTTCAGAGATTGGAGGGTGTCACTTCCGAGACCCGTCTGCCAGGTCCCAGGTGCGACCGCTGGGTTTCGACCCGGCGACCGCGTCCCGGGTGTCCCGACCCGTCGCAATATGTCCTACGAATCTCAATTCGGCGTTCCGTCTGAGACGGAACGGGACGACTGAGACGTTGCTGGTCAGAAACCTGGTCACGGATCTGGTCACGGGCCACACATGCAAGAGGCCCTCTCCCAATGGGAAAGGGCCTCTGACCTGCTGCGACGTTGGTAGCGGGGGCAGGATTTGAACCTGCGACCTCCGGGTTATGAGCCCGGCGAGCTACCGAGCTGCTCCACCCCGCGTCGGTAAAACCAACCCTAACGCGAACCGGGCGGTCACGCCAAATCCGCCCGGTCTCGCGCTCAGGTCACGCTCAGGGAGTCGGACTGGGGGTAGGCGCGGCCGTGGTCGCGGTGCCGCTAGGTGTCGGGAGCGCCACCGAACCAGAGGGTGCAGCCGCGACAGCCTTGGCGATCGCGGTCTGAAGTCGCTTCTGCGCCTCCCCGTATGCCGCGAAGTCACCCTTCTTGAGTGCGTCCTGGCCGTCGGAGAACGCCTGCTGAACCTCGGCCAGGGCAGCCTTCAACGCCGGATCCGTGGTCTTCCCGCCAGAACCAGCTCCGCCGCCGGCAACAGGGGGTGCCGTCGCGCCTGTGCCCGAATCTGCAGTAGCCGCACCGGAGTTGCCACCGAAGAGCCCGTCGAGGGCGCCGCTGAGCGTATCGGACCAAGCCAGCTGGTTGCCGAAGGCCACGACGATGGCCCGCGACAACGGATACGAGGAGCCGGTCTTCGCGCTGACGTAGATGGGCTCGACGTAGAGAAGTCCACCACCGACCGGCAGGGTCAGCTGGTTGCCCAGCGAGATCTGGGACCCCTGGGTCCGGTTGTTGTTGAGGAACTGGGACAGCGTCAGCGTGAACCGGGGGGACGCGATGTTTGAGGACTCGATGTCGTTCTGGACCTGCCCGGGACCCTTGACCGTCGTGTCCCGCGGCAGCTCGAGAAGCCGCAACGCGCCATACCCCTCTCTGCGTTTGCCCGCCTGGTCCCCGGCATTGGCGTCAACCGCCATGAAGCCGGCCAGAACCGGCCGGTTTCCCTGCGGCATGAACGTCGTCGTCAACGAGAAGGACGGTGACGGCTGGCCCGGCATGGCGATGCTCAGGTAGTAGGGAGGCTGGTCAACGGTTTGCTGCTCCTGCGTCGGGTCATCAGGAACCGTCCAGAAATCCTGTCCGACGTAGAAGGCACCGGCATCGGTGACGTGGTACTTGGCCATCAGGCTGCGCTGAACCTTGAACAGGTCCTCGGGGTAGCGCAGGTGCGTCATCAGCTCGCCGCTGATCTCCGACATGGGACGCACAGTGCCACCAAAGGCCTTCGACCAGGCCTTGAGCAGCGGATCCTGGTTGTCCCAGGCATAAAGCCGAACGCTGCCGTCGTAGGCGTCGACGGTTGCCTTGACCGAGTTGCGGATGTAGTTGATCTGAGCAGCTTGGAGTGCCTGGACGCTAGTCGTTCGCGCCGTCAGAGAGTCCGCGGTCACGTTGTTGATCTGCTGGAGCCTGGAGTACGGGTAGTCGGCCGACGTCGTGTAGCCGTCGATGATCCATTGCACGCGACCGTTGACCACCGCCGGATAGCTGTTGCCGTCCAGGGTGAGCCAGGGAGCCACGCGCTCCACCCGCTCGCGTGGGGTGCGGTAGTCGAGGAGGCGCGAGTCGGGGTTCACGGTGTTCGAGAGCAGGATCTTGATCTCGCGGTACTTGATCGCGTAGGCAACCTTTCGGGCAAAGTTGCCGATGCTGACACCGCCCTTGGCGGCGTACGTGTTGTTCTGCTGGCCCGTGGCGCTCGAGTCGGGGTAGTCAAGCTCCTTCTTCGACCCGCTCGCGGGACCGCCAACGATCGAGTAGTCCGGCGAGGACTCACCGAAGTAGATGCGTGGCTGGAAGGCGCCGAGGGGCCCCACCGGCGGGATGTTCTGCTCGAAGAAGACCGGCTGGCCGTCCTGCCCGCTGCGGTTGCCGTAGGCCGCGACCAGACCGAAGCCGTGCGTGTAGACGGTGTGGTCGTTGACCCAGTTCCGTTGGGAGCTCGGCAGACCGGACAGATCCAGCTCGCGCACCGCGACGACGGTGTCGTTCACCTTTCCGTCGATCGTGTATCGGTCAACGTCAAGCGCGTCAGGGAACTGGTAGTAGGTCTTGACCGCCTGGAGCTGTTTGAACGTCGGGGACACCACGCTCGGGTCGACCAGCCGGATGCCCGGGATGGTGGCCGCGTCGTTGCGGAGCTGACCCTGGTTGGCTGTGATGGAGGCCTGGTACGTCTGGGCCTGCGTATTGGTCAGTCCGTAGGCCGCTCTGGTAGCCGTGATGTTGCGCTGGATGAACGGCGCCTCGAGGGACTTCTCGGACGGCTGGACCTTGAAGCTCTGCACCAACGCCGGATAGATGCCGCCGACGACGACGGCGCACACCACGAGCAGTCCGACCCCGACGGCCGGCAGCCGCCAGGAATGGGTCCAGATCGTGGCCACGAACAATGCGGCACACATGACGCCGGCGACCGCGAGTATTGCCTTGGTGGGCAGGACAGCGTGCTGGTCGGTGTAGGTCAGGCCGGTGATGAGACGAGAGTCCTCTGTCGTCAACGAATAGCGGTCGAGCCACCAGCTGCCCGCCCGGACGAGCACGAGCGCGGCCAGCAGCAGCGAGAGATGAACACGGGCCGCTGTCGTCGTCCGCTCACCTTTGGTCTGCAGCTGCAGTCCGCCGTAGACGTAGTGGGTGACGGCCGCCGCGAGCGTGCCCAACACCAGGGCCATGGTAAGGAAGCCGACGATGAAGCGAAGCCACGGCAGCGTGAAGACGAAGAACCCGATGTCGAGGCCGAACTGTGCGTCCTTGGAACCGAAAGGGACCCGGTTGATCCAGAGCAGGAGGGTCTGCCATTGGCTTGCCGCGGCCGATCCGGCGAAGACCCCAAGCACCCCGGGAGCGGCGATCGTGGCCAGTCGGCGTAGCGGCTCGAGCAGCTCACGGTAGTGGTCGAGGTTCTGCTGCTCTGCGGATACCGGTGGATAGACCGGTCTCGTGCGATACCCGACCAGCATGCTGGACGCCACGATGACGGCCGTAAGCACCGCGCACACCACGAAGAGCCCGATCTTGGTGAGCAGCTCAACCCAGAAGACCTTGGAGAAGCCCACGCTGTCGAACCACAGCACCTCGGTCCACAGCTGCGCGGCCAGGGTGACAACCACGATGATGACGGCCAGGATCGCCAAGGTGGGAGCCAGTGGACCGCGACGCGGAAGCACCAGGCGCGGCATGGGGGGCCTTGGACCTGCGGGCCCACCACCGGGACCGCCAGATTCCGCACCGCCGGAGCCGCCGAACCAGTCTCTCTGACTCAATGTATCGCCCGATCTCGCTCATGCGGTGAACTTGTGGCCCAACACGCCTTGATGCCCACCTTACCCAGCCCGGGTGCCCTTCCCGCCAGCACACTCTCATGCGGCACCATGGAAGCGTGACCAGCGCCTTCCAGCCGATCTTCAGCCCACTCGTGACGTCCGCCCTCGAGACCGAGCGGCATGTGGCCGCGGCAGGCTGGGACCAGCCCCCGCGCCTCTTCGCCCTTGTCAGTACGGCCGGTCTGCTTGCGCGAGAGCCGCATCTGCGTGCTCAGCTCGGTCAAAGCCTTGATGACAGCTTCACCGCGATCGAGCAGGAGGACCTGGTCAAGACCTCGTCCCTGGAGTCCCTCCTGGCCCGGCTCGCATGGCCGCAGGAGGTGGATGGTGTGGCGCTGTCCGTCGAACGGCTCGTGGTGCCGCCCGACGCCGAACGTGACCTGCCCGACGACCCCGATCAGGTGGCCGAGCTCCTGGCCGCTCACCCCGACCGCAAGGACGTCCGCCTGCTGGTTGCGGTGCTGCGCGATGGTGAGTCCACGTGCCTGCTGCGCCAGCGCGATCACGACACCGACGACAAGGTCGCCATCGGGGCAGATATCGCTCCGGGTCTGGTGCATGCCCTGGCAGCGACCCTGCAGGACTGAGCACAACCACTGCCCGTATGCCGCGTGCCTACGTACAGCGCGCCAGCCGCGTCGTGTGCTTGGCAGCGATCGCCGTCACAGCCTCGCGCGCCTGCGTGAACGTTGTGACCTTGACGACCTGCAACCCGTCGGGAATGTGCCCAACCACCTCGTTGCAGTTCTGCGCCGGAGCAAGGAACCACGTGGCTCCGCCCCTCTTGGCACCGACCAGCTTCTGCTGGATTCCGCCGATCGGCCCCACCTTGCCCGCTGCGTCGATCGTGCCCGTGCCCGCGATGTTGACCCCTCCGGTGAGCGCCCCGGGCGTGAGCTTGTCGTAGACGGCAAGGGAGAACATCATCCCTGCGGAAGGTCCGCCGACGTCCCCCGCGTTGATGCTGACCTTGATGGGGAAGTCGAAGGCAACCCGAAGGAGGACACCCACCACCGTGTGGCCCTGGGAGGTGGTCGTCCTGACGCGCAGAAGCATGTCCTTGCCTCCCCGGCGCACCGCGAAGACGACGATCTTGCCAGGCTTCTGTGCGCGGACCGCCGCGCGGACCCCATCAGGGGTCGTGATGGGGGTGCCGTCGATGGAGACGAGGACGTCGCCCGCCTGCAGGACTCCCTTGGCCGGTGAGTCCTTGCTCAGGTCACTGATGCTGACGGCCTCGGGAACCTTCTGACCCATCCCGCGCAGGGCGATGGCTATCGCCTCCTGCTGCGAGTCGGCCATCTCGGCGGCGTTCTCGTGGTCGACCTGCGTGCTGGTCACACCAGTGGGGAAGATCTCCTCGACAGGTACCACCGCGCGTGTCCTGTCGAGATGTCCCATGACCCAGTCCCACACGTTGACCGGGTTGTTGGGACCGCCGAGAACCTCGACCGTGGTGAAGTCGAGGGTGCCGCGCGTGGGGTAGGTGGTTGTGCCGGCAACGGTGATCAGTGGTTTGCCGAGCGGGCCGTTGCCCAGGGTGTTGGTGACCGGACCTGGGCTGAGGACCGCGTACGGCACGTGAACCAGGCCCATGAGCGCGGCGACGACGATCCCGACGAACACCGCGACCAGCCATCCTGCCGACCGCCGGCTGATACCGGCGCCCGGCTCCTCGGCACGGACCCTCGGCTCGCCCTGGGCTTCGATCACGGCGTACCGACCCACTCGTCACTTCCGTCATCGAAGATCTGGTGCTTCCAGATCGGAACCGATGCCTTGAGGGTGTCGATCAGCTCGCGGCACACGTCGAATGCCGCGTCGCGGTGCCTCGCGCTGACGGCCACAACGACAGCAGCGTCGCCGATCTCGAGATGACCGACCCGGTGCACGGCAGCGACGCGGATGACGTCTGGGCCGGCTGCCACACGCTCGGCGAGCTCGCGCAGCACCTGAGGCGCACTTGGGTGAAAGGTGTAGTCCAACGCCTCGACCGCACGGCCGTGATCTCGCTCGCGCACGACGCCGACGAACGTGGCGATGCCACCAGCCTGAGGGTGCCGGACGGCCTCGAGGACCTCATCGACAGACAGCGGGGTCTCACGGAAGTCGGCGAGCACCACCTCCGGCGCGAGCCCGCCCTCAGCCGGGGCGCCCCCACGTTGGCTCATCCTCCACCTCCCTTTCGACGACGTCGTCGCATGATCGCAGCCGTGCCCACGAGCGCGACGGCTGCACTTGCGGCTCCGAGCGCCGCATCCTTGCGGTCGACCCGGCGGGCCGCCACAGCATGATGCCCCCTGATGCTGTCAATCAGGACACCCAGACATGTCTCATTGTCGTATGCCGGCTGCCAACCTGCCGCATGCAGCGTCGCCGAGGAGACCACCCAGGGATACACGGCATACGCGAGATCGGTTGCTGGCGAAGGCAGTATGCCGACCCGATGCAACCGCTGCGCGGTCCCGAGTGCCACGCTCTCGCTCAGCTCGACCCGGCGCATACCGCTGACGACCTCGACCTCGGCCTGGGTCATCCAGCCCTGCGAGGCCACCGTCACCACCGGCCCCAAACCATTTTCGACCGTGGTCACCAAGGCGGTCGCGAGATCCTCGACGTGACAGAACTGCCACGCAGGGCAGCCACCCTTGACCGTCAACAACCGAGGCGCCTCGAAATGCCGCGTGATCACCGTGTCGATGTCCGGGCCGACCAGGGCTGCCGGGCGCACCACGGTGACAGCAAGGCCGGGATGAACATCAGCGGCGGCCCGCAGGATCTGCTCGACCGCCAGCAGGTCACCAACCTGTCCCTCGTCCGGGTCTGCGGCCAAGGGAGCGTCTTCGGCCAGCGGCACCGCGTTGGCCGGCGACGCGCCATACGTCATGGCACTTGTCACGACCACCAGTCGTGCGACGCCGGTGGCAGCAGCGGAGATCACCACGGTCTGGATCTCGCGGAGCGCCCGCTCACGCCTGGTCCGGGGACTCGCCCTGAGGTCGGCTGCGAGGTCGGTGCTGGCCGCCATGTGGATCAGGGCGTCGACCCCGCGCAACGAGGTGGCCAGATCCGGAGAGCCCAGGTCGACCACACGCCAGTGCGCACCCTCGGCGCCGCCTCGCTCGGCATCGAGCCCGACGACTGTGCCTATGGCTCCCCCTTCTGCGGCCCGTGCCAGCAGCGCACGCACGATGTGGTCACCGACCGGCGTCGCGGCGCCCGTGACAGCGACGGTGATCGCCTTGCGTCCGGAACGAACCCGGCCCTGAGGGGAACTCACTGCGACCTCCACATGTTTACCTTGGGAGAGCATTCTCTCAGGAGGCCAAGGAGCCAGCGTGTCCGATCATCCTCAGCAGCAACCCACCGACCCGGAAGAGCCCGACTTTGCGGCGATGCTTGCGTCCCTGCTGGGGGGCGCGGACAACCCCGAGGTCACCAAGGCCCTGGGCGCCATGGGCATCGACAAGATCGACCCCGCCACCATGGGGATGATCGGAGCCCAGCTCAAGGCGATGATGTCCGGTGACGCGGCTGAGCCTTTCAATCTTGAGCTCGCCACCGACGTGGCGCGCAAGACCGTTGCAGCGCAGGGCGACTCGAGCATTGGCAATGCCGCTCGCCAAGAGATCGAGGAGGCCGTTCAGGTCGCGACTCTCTGGCTCACCGACGTGACGGACCTGTCGGCGGTCGACGGCGCGGTCCATGCCTGGAGCCGCGCCGAATGGGTGGATCAGACGATGCCCATGTGGCGAGAGCTCGTCGAGCCTGTGGCGGTCGGTGTGAGCACCGCGGTGGTAGCCGCCATGCGAGCCCAGATGGGGCAGCTCGGGGGCGAGGACCTGGCCGCGATGCCCGGCCTGCCGGCGGGCACGGATCCCGGCGCGCTCATGGGCCAGCTGGAGCCCATGCTGGCGCGGGTGAGTGGATCGATGTTCGGCGCCCAGGTCGGGCAGGCCGTGGGCGCGCTGGCCAGCGACCTTGTCAGCGGAACCGACGTGGGTCTGCCCCTCGTGCCTCGTCACGGAATTGCGCTGATGCCAGCCAACATCGAGAGCTTCGCCGATGGCCTCGAGGTCGATCTGGCCGAGGTGCGCCTCTATCTCGCGGTGCGCGAGGCCGCGCGCGTGGGCCTGTTCGCTGAGGTTGCCTGGCTCGGTCCCCAGCTGGTCGCCGCCGTCCAGGCCTATGCCCGCGACATCAGCATCGATACCGAGGGGATCGAGTCGGCCTTGCAGTCGATCGATCCTTCCGACCCCGCCGCTATGCAAGCGGCCCTTTCGGACTCGTTGTTCACCCCCGAGCCGAGCCCGGCCCAGCGGTCGGCCCTCACCCTGCTCGAGACCTATCTGGCTCTTGTCGAGGGCTGGGTCGACGTCGTCGCTGACCGCGCCGCCAGCAAGCATCTGCCTCACGCGGCGGCGCTGGGCGAGGCCGTGAGGCGGCGCCGGGCCTCGGGCGGCCCGGCCGAGCGGGTCTTCAGCCAGCTGGTCGGCCTCGAGCTGCGCCCCCGTCGTCTCCGCGACGCAGCAAACCTGTGGGCGGCACTGGAGGCCAAAGGTGGCGCCGCGGTGCGTGACGGCGCATGGGCGCACCCAGACCTCGCACCGACGGCTGCCGACCTCGACGATCCGCTCGGCTACGTCGACCGGTTCATCTCGGGCGACACCAAGGACGAGATGGACGCAGCACTTGATGCCCTACTCTCCGAAGGCGACTCGAACAACCCGTAAGTTGGGCCGGTGAGTCTTCCGACGGCATACCGCCTCCTGCACGAGGATCTCACGCGGCAGCTGTCCGCCTGGAGGGCACCCGACCAGGCCCAGGAGGAGCTTCGGACCGGCTACCTCGCGCACCTGGGCGCGCATCCCGACGCCATGTGGAAGCGTGGTCCGCCGGCCCACTTCACCGCGAGCTGCATCGTGCTCGACCAGGCCGGCTCGCACGCGCTGTTGACCCTTCACAAGAAGGCCGGCGCGTGGTTCCAGCTCGGCGGGCACTTCGAGCCGGGCGACACCAACGCCCACCAGGCGGCCCAGCGCGAGGCACGGGAGGAGTCGGGGATCAGAACCCTCGTTGCCCTCCCCCAGATCATTCAGCTGGACCGGCACCATCTGGTCGGCTCGTTCGGCCGATGCCGCGAGCACCTCGACCTGCGTTTCGCTGCAGCTGCGGACGGCGGCGCGACACTCGTGGTCAGCGGAGAGTCCGTGGACGTCCGATGGTGGCCCACCGATGGACTTCCGGCGGACAACCGCCATGACCTCCAGCCGCTCGTGGAAACCGCCCGGCTCGCCCTGGGTCTGACCTGACCTCAGCGCTGCGCCCTGACACCGACCCGGCTGGGGCGACGGGAGACCGCGCCGGGGGTTCTTGGCTGGTCCCAAGGGCCAGATTCGGTGCTTCCGCAATGTCCGGTGAGGCACGTCGGTCAGGTCTCGAGCTCGCCTTCGGGCCGTTGGAGTCCGGTGGCTGCCGCTACCCCCTCGAGGAAGCCCCGAGCCCGCTCGGTGCGTGGGTAGGACTCCAGCAACAACCAGAAGTCTCGACCGTGACCGGGCTGGAGCAGATGGGTCAGCTCATGCAGGATCACGTAGTCGAGCACCCACGACGGCATTCCCTTGACCCGCACGGAGATACGAATGGTCCCGTCGACCGGTGTGCACGAACCCCACCGCGAGCTCTGGTTGTTGACCCAGGCGATGCTGGCCGGCACGGCCAGAGCACCCAGATAACGTCGTGACAGGTCGGTGGCCCGCCCCAACAGCTGCTGGTCGCTGGGCCGGCGGCGTTTGTCCCCAGCCTCCAGCTTGCGCAACATCGCCTCGACCCACGCGCGCTCCTCGGCCGCCGAGAACCTCGACGGGATAAGCACGATCGTCCGGCCGCCCTCACGATAGGCGCTGACCGTTCGGCGTCTCCGGCGGCTGCGCCTGACCTCGATCTCGTCCGTATCCACGATCAAAACGTAGGCCAACCGGCGAGGAAATCCCATAACTGCCCCTCGGATCGCTCCGTGCGCGATCGTCGACGGACCGAACTGAGCACAAGAAACGCGACCCAATGCACGACGTCGTGCTCAATCTGGTCTAAGGTCGCACGAGACCGGTGCCGCACACAGCGGCCAGGAACGACACAGGAGACATGGACAAATGGCAGAGTCTGTAGAGACCGGCGAGATGTACACGGGCGACTTCTACTGCGTGAAATGCAAGGCGAAGCGCGACGCCACAG
>DASVHT010000382.1:0-5603 GCA_036382455.1 Dermatophilaceae bacterium | reverse complement strand
TCGTGGTGTTCGCCGTGGTGGCGGTGACGACCCACCTGCAGCGGCGACGGGCACGTCGTACCCAAGAGGTTTCAGCCACATAGTCTTGGCGGATGCCAGAGACCGCGCTCGACATCCCGCGTCTGTGGGTCGAGTTCACCGACCCAGCCGATGCCGGCCAGCGTTTCCGCTGCGACCTGACCTGGCTCACATCCTCATGGACCTGCATCTTCGGGAGCGGCTGCGCGGGAATCTACGAGGACCGCCCCGACGACGGCTGCTGCACCCTGGGCGCCCACTTCACGGACAAGGACGACGTATCGCGGGTCAAGGCTGCCGTCGCCGACCTCGGTGAGGACGAGTGGCAGTTCCACCCTGCAGGCCAGGGCGGCAGGTGGAAGCTCAAGGAGGAGGGGGAGCTGAAGACCAGGGTCGTCGACGGCGCCTGCATCTTCCTGAACCGTCCGGGCTTCCCCGCCGGCGCAGGGTGCGCCCTGCACCAGCACGCCCTGCTTCGCGGAGTCGAGCCGCACACCATCAAGCCGGACGTGTGCTGGCAGCTGCCACTCCGGCGCACGTACCGCACGGTCGAGATGCCAGATGAAAGCTCGTACCTCGAGGTCACCATCACGGAGTACGATCGCCGGGCCTGGGGACCCGGTGGGCATGACCTGGACTGGTACTGCTCGGGCAACCCGGCCGCGCACATCGGTAAGGAGCCCGTCTATCTGAGCAACAGCAGCGAGCTGCGCGAGCTCATGGGCACTGCGGCGTATGAGGAGCTTGCCCTCCGCTGCCAGGCTCACCTGGTCGCCGTGAAGGCCGCCCGTGGCACCGGGTCGCGCACGATGCTGCCCCTGTTGGTTCACCCGGCAACGCAGGCGGCGCGCGCTGACGGCGGTCGCACTCGGTGATCCCCAGCCCGAACATCTGGAACGACCCCGACGTCTACGAGATCGAGAACCGCGGGGTCGACCCTGACGGGCTGATCGAGGCGGCTATGGCCGGCATACACGACTGGCGCCGGCAAAGCGTTCTGGATGTGGGGTGTGGCAGCGGCTTTCACCTGCCCGGGTTCGCCCGCACCGCGTCCGCCGTCGTGGGGGTGGAACCGTATGACCCGCTGGCCGCGCTTGCGCGCCAAAGGATCTCGGACCTGTCCCTCGCGAATGTGTCGGTGCTCGATGGCGCGGCGGAGAACCTCCCGCTGCGCGATGACAGTGTCGACGTGGTGCATGCGCGGTGGGCGTACTTCTTCGGGCCCGGATGCGAACCCGGCCTCGCCGAGGTGGCGCGTGTGCTCGGTTCCGGCGGCACGGCATTCGTGATCGACAACGACGCCTCGAGATCCACGTTCGGCACGTGGTTCCGCAGGGCCATGCCTGCCTACGACCCCGTTGCGGTTGAACGGTTCTGGGCTCGGCAGGGGTGGTCGCGAGAACGCATTGACATCCGATGGAGCTTCGGGTCACGCGCGGACTTCGAGTCGGTCGTGCGGATCGAGTTCAGCGAGACCCTGGCGGACGGCATTCTGGCCGAGCACGAGGGTGCTGGCGTGGACTACGCGGTCAACCTGTGGTGGCGCACGTTCAGGTAGAGCCCCTGCCGTCGAACGTGCACACGTCGCCTCAGCCTGGCCTCCTCCTACGTGTGAGCGAGCCCCGCCGACCCCTTATGCACGTTTGAGCGACCGGACGGCCCCTGTCGGGAGCGTCTCGTAGGGTCACGCTCATGGCCACCAAGACGACGACCCGTTCCTCCGGCTACCGCTGCACCGAGTGCGGCTGGTCGGCGATCAAGTGGGTTGGCCGGTGTGGCGAGTGCCAGACCTGGGGAACGATCGGCGAGGTGGGCGCGGTCAAGGTCAGGACGACAGCCTCGGCGGTCATCGAGCGGCCCGCCCTACGCATCGGTGACGTCGACTCGCGCCGGGCGCACGCGCACACCACCGGTGTCAGCGAGCTCGACCGTGTCCTTGGTGGCGGCCTCGTGCCCGGCTCCGTGGTCCTCGTGGCCGGTGAGCCGGGCATCGGCAAGTCGACGCTGCTGCTCGACGTGGCCGCCAGGGCGGCTCGCACGGCCCAGACCGTGCTCTATGTCAGCGGCGAAGAGTCGATGGCACAGGTCCGGGTGCGGGCCGAGCGCATCGAGGCCATGGCCGAGAACCTGTTCCTCGCGGCCGAGACGGACCTTGGAACGGTGTTGGGTCAGATCGACCGGATCGGCCCGGACCTTGTCGTGATCGACTCGGTCCAGACCATCGCCAGCGGTGAGGTCGAGGGCTCGGCCGGCAACGTCTCGCAGGTGCGCGAGGTGGCTGCCTCCTTGATCCAGGTGGCCAAGGCGCGTGGCATCTCGATCCTGCTGGTGGGCCACGTCACCAAGGACGGCTCGATCGCCGGGCCGAGAGTGCTCGAGCACCTGGTCGACGTCGTGATCCAGTTCGAAGGCGATCGGCACTCCCGGCTGAGGCTCGTCCGCGCGGTGAAGAACCGTTACGGCCCGACCGACGAGGTGGGCTGTTTCGACCTGTCCGACATGGGCATCATCGGGCTCCCCGACCCCAGCGGCCTGTTTCTGTCCAGCCGCGACCTGGTCGTCCCCGGCACCTGCGTCACCGTCACACTCGAGGGCAAACGACCACTGGTCACCGAGGTTCAGGCGCTTCTGGCACCAACGACGGTCCCCTCACCACGACGTACGACCAGCGGGCTGGACAGCTCCCGGGTCGCCATGATCCTCGCGGTCCTCGAGAAGCGAGCAGGCGTGCCCGTTCGCCAGGCCGACTGCTACGCCTCGACGGTGGGCGGCGTCAAGCTATCCGAACCCGCCTCGGACCTTGCGATCGCCCTGGCCATGGCCAGCTCCCTGTCCGAGCGGCCCCTACCACTGGGCGTCGTCGCCATGGGCGAGGTTGGCCTGGCCGGTGAGATCAGGGCGGTGACCGGCATTCCCCGTCGGCTGGCCGAGGCTGCACGCCTCGGGTTCCGCGTGGCTGTGGTGCCGGCAGGCTCGCGCGACTCCGGTCCCATACCAGAGGACATGGTGGTCATCGAGGTCTCGAACATCTGTCAGGCAGTGGGCTTGACGCTCAGCCCGCCGACGGCGGCATGACGCAGCCCGTGCAAAGACACCCAGGTCACGGGTCGGTCACAAGACGCGCGAAAGGCCATCTGGCCGTTAGACTTCGCCAGCCGGTGGTGTGAGCCGGCGACGGGTCCGACCAGCCGGGGACGGATCCGAACAGCCCGCAGAGCCCGAGGGGACCGATCACCGTGGAACGAAGCGACGACGAGTTGCTGCGCGCCACCCTGGCGGCAGTTGCACCCGGGACCGAGCTGCGGGACGGGCTGGAGCGCATCCTGCGCGGGCGGACCGGTGCACTCATCGTGCTTGGCCAGGACAAGGTCGTCGAAGCGATGTCCACCGGTGGGTTCCCCTTGGCCATCGACTTCTCGAGCACGCGACTGCGCGAGCTGGCCAAGATGGACGGCGCGATCGTGCTCGACCGCGAGGGCACCCGGATCCTGCGCGCGGCCACCCAGCTGCTGCCCGACCCCTCCATCGAGACGAACGAGTCCGGCACCCGGCACCGCACCGCCGAGCGGGTCGCCAAACAGACCGGCTTCCCGGTGGTCTCGGTGAGCCAGTCCATGCAGATCGTCGCGCTGTATGTCGCTGGCCGACGCCATGTGCTCGAGGACTCACTGGCGATCCTTTCCCGTGCCAACCAGGCTTTGCAGACCCTTGAGCGCTACAAGTCGCGTCTGGACGAGGTCGCCGGCACGCTGTCGGCCCTCGAGATCGAGGACCTGGTCACCGTCCGCGACGTCGCCTCGGTACTCCAACGCCTCGAGATGGTTCGGCGGATCAGCGAAGAGATCGACAGCTACGTCGTCGAGCTGGGCACCGATGGCCGGCTGCTGACCCTCCAGCTCGCAGAGCTCACCGGTGGGCTGGGTAACGACCGTGAGCTGGTGATCCGCGACTACCTCGACGCAGCCCACAACACCGGCACAGTCGAGCAGGTCCTGGCCGACCTCATGGAGCTCACGTCCACCGAGCTGCTCGACCTCGCCGCAGGCGCGAGGGCCGTGGGATTCAACGTCGGCGGCGATGCCCTCGACACAGCAGTCAGCCCGCGCGGCTACCGGCTCCTGAACAAGGTGCCCCGCCTGCCCGGTGCCATCGTGGAGCGGCTGGTCGACCACTTCGAGGGGCTTCAGAAGCTGCTTGCCGCAAACCTGGAGGACCTCATGGCCGTCGAGGGCGTCGGTGAGGGTCGTGCGCGTGCCGTTCGCGAGGGCCTGTCCCGGCTGGCCGAGTCGAGCATTCTCGAGCGCTACGTCTGAACCGTGGCGCGTCACTCGTCCATGACCCGATGCGGCGATGAAGAGTCATCATGAGTGACGCGGCTTTGCCGACGGCGCCCAGTCCCCTTCTGCACCAACGGATTCTTGACTGGTATGCCCAGGAGTCGAGAGACCTGCCCTGGCGCCGGCCCGAGACCTCCCCCTGGGGAATCCTGGTCTCGGAGGTGATGCTGCAGCAGACACCGGTCGTTCGTGTCGAGCCCGTATGGCGGCAGTGGTTGTCGCGGTGGCCCTCGCCAGCCGCTCTGGCCTCGTCGGCAACCGGGGATGCGATCCACGCCTGGGGCAGGCTGGGCTATCCGCGACGGGCCTTGCGGCTGCATGCCGCGGCAGTGGCAATCGTCGAAGACCACGGCGGCGAGGTGCCACGCACCAGTGACAAGCTGCTCGCACTCCCGGGCGTGGGCACGTACACCGCTGCCGCCGTGTCTGCATTCGCCTTCGGCGAGCGCGTCGCAGTGGTCGACACGAACGTGGGCAGGGTGCTCGCCAGGATGGTCAACGGTTCCGCCCTGGCCCGACCCTCGCTCACCCGCGCCGAGATGGACCTGGCCACCGCTCTCCTCCCCTCGGACGCCGGCATCGCGCGGACATGGAGCGCCGCGGTGATGGAGCTCGGCGCCCTCGTGTGCTCGGCGCGCTCACCCCGGTGTCCGGACTGCCCCGTTCACGAGCTGTGCGCGTGGCGCCGGGCGGGCCGACCGGCATACGAGGGCCCAGCGCGCAACGGCCAGGCGTGGCACGGCACGGACCGGCAGTGCCGGGGCGCCATCCTGGCGGTGCTGAGGGCTTCGAAGGGACCCGTCACTGCCAAGGCGGTGGTCCATGCATGGAACATCGATGACACCCAACGCGACCGCTGTCTCGAGACCCTGGTCGCCGATGGGCTCGTGGAGCCACTGTCACGCAACAGATTCGGACTGCCCGGGCGGAGCCCGTCCCAGGGCGTTCCGGCAGGTCCTCGTGCGGGTGTTTCCCGGGCCTGATCAGAGCGCGCGCAGCATCCGGGTGTTGCCCAGGGTGTTGGGCTTGACCCGCTCGAGGTCAAGGAACTCCGCGACACCCTCGTCGTACGAACGCAGCAGCTCGGCGTAGACGTCGGGCTCGACGGCCTGACCCTTGATCGTCGAGAAGCCATGTCGCGTGAAGAAGTCCACCTCGAAGGTGAGACAGAAGATGCGGCGCAGACCCAGTGCCCGGGCGTCGTCGACGAGGATCTCCAGGAGCCGACCGCCGAGGCCACTCCGGGCG
>DASVHT010000381.1:0-8635 GCA_036382455.1 Dermatophilaceae bacterium | reverse complement strand
CTGGTTCGAGGTGGAAGCAGTGGGTCATCAGCCAGTGCGCCGCCGAGGGGCTGGAGGAGTGGTCCACGACCCCGCGGGACTGGGCTTCTTGGACCAGGCCGACCCGGGCGCAGTCGACCTGCACGGCTAACGCGTCCATGGCCGCGGCGACCTGGGCGAAGCCGTTGTCGGTGCGCCACAGCTGGGAGGGCAGCTTGGCCAGCTGTTCGGTGACGGCGGTGAGGAACCCGGCGGGGCCCTGCTCCACGATGTCTTCGAACATATGTCCAGTGTAGCCTTCACGACCGATAAGCGCAAGGGCGAGCGACACGAAAGTGCTTGCAAACAAAAGAAACTGACGTTCTTGATGTCTGGATGAGCCAGCCTGGACGCGGGGTCTGACAGGCCGGCATACCGCCCTCGTCACCTCACAACGGCGCGGGCACATTCCTTCAGGTTTGCGCGCAGGTTCGATGAGTGTCAATATTGATCTATGTCAATGCAGAGTGGACAGGTGGCTCAGGCCGAACCGTGTTGTTCGCCCCTGGTACGCGAGCCGCTCACCAAGGACTGGGCGGGTGACCTGGCCCGGATGTTCAAGGCCCTGGGTGACCCGGTGCGGTTGCGACTGGTGAGCCTGGTGGCCAGCCATGCCGGGGGAGAGGCCTGCGTGTGCGACCTTTCGACGGCCTTTGACTTGACGCAGCCGACGATCTCCCACCACCTCAGGGTGCTGCGCGAGACCGGGCTGCTGGAATGCGAGCGGCGCGGCACCTGGGTCTACTACTGGGTGGTTCCATCGGCGCTGGCCCAGCTGTCCGCCGTCCTGGGCTCGCCAGACCTCAGCACTGTCGTACCTGCCGTGAGCACTGTGGCGCCGGCGGTGCCGGCATGACCCCTTCGGTGAGCAGTCCCGCAGCCCCGGCCGAAGCCGTGGTCGGGAAGCTGTCCACCCTCGACCGGTTCCTGCCGGTGTGGATCGGCGTTGCCATGCTGGTGGGCCTGTTGTTGGGCCGTGGCGTACCCGGCCTTGAGAGCGCGCTGCAGGCCGTGCAGGTCGACGGCATCAGCCTGCCCATCGCGGTTGGGCTGCTGGTCATGATGTACCCGGTGCTGGCCAAGGTCCGCTATGACCGGCTCGACTCCGTTACGGGAGACCGCCGGCTGCTGGTCAGCTCGCTGCTGATGAACTGGGTGCTCGGTCCGGCTTTGATGTTCGCCCTGGCCTGGATCTTCCTGCCCGACCTGCCGCAGTACCGCACCGGCCTGATCATCGTCGGCCTGGCCCGCTGCATCGCCATGGTCATCATCTGGAACGACCTGGCCTGCGGTGACCGCGAGGCCGCCGCCGTGCTCGTCGCGCTCAACTCGGTCTTCCAGGTGGTCGCCTTCGCCGGCCTCGGCTGGTTCTACCTCAGCGTGCTTCCCGGCTGGCTCGGGCTGGACCGGACCGGAATCAATGCCTCGACCTGGGATATCGCCCGAAGCGTCCTGATCTTTCTTGGCATTCCCCTGCTGGCCGGGTTTCTGTCCCGACGCGTTGGTGAGAAGGCCAAGGGCCGCACATGGTACGAAGAGCGATTCATCCCCCGCGTCGGACCGTTTGCCTTGTACGGGCTGCTGTTCACGATCGTCGTGCTGTTCGCTCTGCAAGGTCACGCGATCACCAGCAATCCGCTGGATGTGGCGCGCATCGCCATACCCCTGCTTGCATACTTCGCGGTGATGTGGGGCGGTGGGTATGCCCTGGGCGCTGGTCTCGGTCTGGGCTATGAGCGGACGACGACACTGGCGTTCACTGCCGCGGGCAACAACTTCGAGCTGGCCATCGCGGTTGCCATCGCCACGTTCGGCGTGACCTCCGGGCAGGCTTTGGCCGGAGTCGTCGGGCCGCTCATCGAGGTCCCGGTCCTCGTGGGTCTGGTGTACGTGAGCCTGGCCCTGCGCAAGCGGTTCACCCCGGTTTCGGCGCAGACCTCACCCATGACGAGGAGCAGACGTGTCCACCCCTGAGACCACGCCCGTGCCAGCTGCAGCGGACCATATGCCCAGCGTGTTGTTCGTCTGCGTGCACAACGCAGGGCGCTCCCAGATGGCAGCCGGCTTTCTGACGCACCTCAGTGGCGGGGAGGTCGAGGTGCGCTCCGCCGGCAGTCTGCCCGGTGATCAGGTGAATCCCTCCGCAGTGGCCGCGATGGCCGAGGTGGGCATCGACATCTCCCATCAGACCCCGAAGGTCCTGACCACCGACGCCGTGCAGTCCTCCGACGTGGTGATCACCATGGGCTGCGGTGACGCGTGCCCGATCTTCCCGGGCAAGCGTTACCTCGACTGGCAGCTGGACGACCCTGCCGGCCAGGGCGTCGAGGCCGTGCGCCCCATTCGCGACGAGATCAGGGCCCGAGTTGAAGCACTGCTCGCCGAGCTCCTGCCCGGCCATAGGCTCGCACCCCCGACCGCTGGCTGAACGCCGCGACGCCCACGACCACCAACACCCAGGAGAAACCATGAAGACACCAGAGGACATCCGCGAGGCGGTCCGCCAGCGGTATGCCGCGGCCGCAACCCAGTTGGCGGTCGTGGACCTCCAAGGCGAACGCGCGTCGGAAGGCTCGTGCTGCGGCGGAGGCTGCGCGGAAGGCACCGATGAGAAGGCGGGCGCGTCCGAGGCCTCGTGTTGTGGGGGAGGATCGACGGCAACGACTGACGCGCGGGCTGGCGCGTCCGAGGCCTCATGCTGCGGCTCGGCACCTGTGGGCACGATCGACGCAAGAGGCCGGGTCGTGTTCGGCGCCGAGCTCTACGGACTCGACGCCGAAGGTGCACCGGTTGCGGCCCTGGAGGCTTCGCTCGGCTGCGGCGTGCCTACCGCGGTTGCAGACCTGCACCCCGGTGAGGTCGTCCTCGATCTCGGCTCCGGCGCTGGCGCCGACGTCCTCATCTCTGCCCGCCGGGTTGCCCCCGGCGGTCGGGCCATCGGACTGGACATGACTGTCGAGATGCTCGAGCTGGCCCGGCGAAACGCCGCCGAGGCCGGGGTGGACAACGTCGAGTTCCTGCAGGGCTACCTCGAGGACATGCCACTGCCTGACGACAGCGTCGACGTGGTGATCTCCAACTGCGTGCTCAACCTCGCCGCCGACAAGAACGTGGTCCTTGCCGAGACGGCCAGAGTGCTGCGCGCCGGTGGGCGTCTGGCGTTCTCCGACGTCATCGCCGACGAGAGCATGGACGAGGCCACGAGGGCCGACATGGCCGAGTGGACCGGGTGCATCGCCGGGGCCCTGACCCACAGTGAGCTGACCGATGCGCTCACCGCCGCGGGGTTCAGCGACATCGAGATCCGCCTCACCCATCGGGTCCATCCACACGCCCACGCCGCCATCATCCGCGCCTCCTCCTGACCGGACCCGAACGGCACTGACACCCTCGGCCGTGGCGCGGGTTCTTCGCCGTCGCGGGGTCGTGGCCTTCGCTCTTCGCCGTTGCGTGATCTGCGACTCATGTCGCGTTCAGGGTCGCGGGACCGGGCTACGATTCAACTGTGACTGATACAACACATATTGAACTGACTCCCTCAGTGGTGGTGGACCCGGTGGCTGTGTTGCAGGCCGTGGCCGACCCGGTGCGCTGGGCGGTGCTGGCCATGCTGGTCGAAGCGCCCCGGTGCGTGTGCAAGATCCAGGAGCAGATCCCGATCGCCGGGAACCTGCTCAGCTACCACCTGAAGGTGCTGCGTGAGGCTGGCCTGGTCAGCACGAGCCGGCGGGGCCGGTGGGTCGACTACGCCTTGGCGCACGACGCGGCCGAGCGGATGAGCGCCGCCCTACCGGGTGCATCGCTGGCCGTGGGGCCGTGAGGCCGTGAGCATCGCCGAGCGACTGCGCCCCGCCACTCCGACGCGGCGGTGGGTGGGACTGGGCGCTGCTGCCCTGGGCTGGTTCGCTCTGTACGAGGTCAACGCCCCGTTGTGGGACTGGCTCGTGTACGACGTGGCCGGCCTGGCCCCGGCGAGCCGGTTGGGCTCAGGGGTGCACTTCTTCTTCGAGGACTCGATCAAGATCGCGCTCTTGCTGGTCGGGGTTATCTTTGCCGTCACGGTGCTGCGCTCGTTCATGAGCGTCGAGCGCACCCGGGCGCTGCTCGGCGGCAAGCGTGAGGGCGTCGGCAACGTGATGGCCGCCGGCCTCGGAGTCATCACCCCGTTCTGCTCGTGCAGCGCCGTTCCGGCGTTCATCGGCTTCGTCGCCGCAGGGGTCCCGCTCGGGGTAACGCTCAGCTTCCTGATCGCGAGCCCCCTGGTCAACGAGGTCGCGATCGGTCTGCTGTTCGGGATGTTCGGGATCGGCCCGACCCTGCTGTACGTAGGTGCGGGTCTGGTGATCGCCATCGTGGCGGGCTTCGTCCTTGGCCGGTTGCGCCTGGAACGTTGGGTCGAGCCGTTCGTGTTCGAGACCCGTCTGGGCGGACAGATCATCGACCCTGCCGCCGGACTGACCTGGGATGACCGGATCCAGATGGGCGTCGAAGAGGTCGGGGTCATCCTGCGAAAGATCTGGCCCTACCTCCTGGTCGGTATCGCCTTGGGCGCGGCCATCCACGGTTGGGCACCAGAGGACTTCTTCACCCGGTACGCCGGCGCCGGCAACCCCTTCGCCGTGCTGATCGCCGTGCTGATCGGCATACCGCTGTATTCGAACGCCGCCGGCATCATGCCGCTCGTGCAGGCCCTGCACGACAAGGGCCTGCCCATGGGCACCCTGCTCGCCTTCATGATGGCCGTCGTCGCCCTCAGCCTGCCCGAGCTCATCCTGCTGCGCCGGGTCCTCAAGCCCCAGCTCATCGCCACGTTCGTGGCCGTCACAGGCACCGGAATCATCGCCGTGGGCTACCTCTTCAACGCCGTCGTGGCCTGACCCATCACAAGATCCGCACCCAAAGAGAGAAGAGATAGCGATGATCATCAAGATCCTCGGCTCCGGCTGTGCCAACTGCGTCAACCTGGAGCGCGTCACCCGCCAAGCCGTCGCCGACCTTGGGCTCGACGCGCAGTTCGAGAAGGTCACCGACTTCCCCGCCATCATCGGGTACGGCGTCATGTCCACCCCCGGGCTCGTGGTCGACGAGAAGGTCGTCCTGTCCGGGCGCGTGCCCACCGCAGCCAAGGTGCGTGAGCTCCTGGAGTCACTGACCTCCTGAGGGACCCGACAGGTTCTCCGCCGGCGTTGACCACGGGGCCTGCCCCAACCCTGACTTCGCTCTAGCTGACGATGTCCTTCTCCTGGAACCGCCACCAGGCGAGTGCGAAGAATGCTGCCGAGTACACAAGGACAAGGCCGGTGCCCCGCATCATGTCGTCCCAGATGACATTCTGACCGAGAGCGTCCAGCCACGAGTACTGGAAATGGGTGGGCAGGAAGCGCCGGTACGGATCGAGGGAGGTGATCGAGTCCAGGATGTTGGACACGACGACGAGCATCGTCGCGCCGCCCACGGCGCCCAGCGGTGCGTCGGTGAGCACGCTGAGCAGGAAGGCGAGTGCCGCCACCAGAAGCGACTGGCTGCTGACATAACAGACGACGATGAGCAGCCTCTGCAGAGCGACTCCGGTCGTGAACGTCCCGCCCAGCGGTGACTGACCTGGCGCCCAGCCGAAAAACGCACCTCCGACGAGATAGGCCCAGACGGGGAGCAGCAGGTTCGCGCCAAAGCTGAGGCTCAGCGCGACGATCAGCTTCTGGCGCAGAAGCCGCGAGCGGGGCACCGGGATCGCGAGCAGGTAGCGCAGGGACGACCAGCTGGCCTCGCTGGCCACGGTGTCGCCGCAGAACAGGGCGACGATGACGACAAGCAGGAACCCGGCGGAGGCGAACTCGGTGAAGAGGGCGAAGTTGGTCGCCCCCGTCGTGGCCAGGGTGACGAGTGCGGACCCTGAGCCCGAGCCGCGCGAGGAGCCCTCCCGGCCGGCGCCCGGCGAGCCGGTGTCCGAGCTGAGCTGAAAAGCCAGCGCGATGATGACCGGCAACGCCAGCAGCACGAGCACGGTCAGCTGGGTGCGTCGTCGGCGGAGCTGACGGACGAACTCCACCTTCACGCGCAGCGTCCGCTCGGGCCGGAAGCCGTTGTCGCGCACGGCGGACAGCTGCATCAGCCTGTCGTGGACCCCGCGGCGCGTTGGTGCTGGGCGTTCGGTGGGGCTGAGGGCATCTGCCCCTGGTTCAGTCACTGGTCCGCACCAACCATCTCGATGAAGATGTCCTCGAGGGAACGACGGGCCGGCACTGTGTGCGAGTCGATCCCGGCGGCAGACAGAATCTCCATTGCCTGCTGGGGGTTGCCCACCTGCAGCTGCATCCGGCCAGCGCCGGCGATCTCGGCCACCGACCCCACGGCGACGAGCCTGCCCTTGTGCATCACCACGACGTGGCTGCAGGTCTGCTCCACCTCGGCCAGCAGATGGCTGGAGATCATGACGGTACGGCCTGTCGCGGCATACCGTCGGAGCACCTCACGCATCTCGGCGATCTGCAGCGGGTCCAGGCCGTTGGTGGGCTCATCGAGCACGAGCACCTCGGGAAGCCCGAGCATCGCCTGGGCGATCGCAAGCCGCTGCCGCATCCCATGGCTGAAGGTCTTGACCCGACGGTCGACCGACTCGCCGAGCCCGGCGATCTCCAACGCTGTGTCAAGCTCTGCGTCCTCGGGCGGCCGGCCGGTGGCGGCCCAGTAGAGCAGCAGGTTGTCCCGACCGGACAGGTGCGGCAGCAGGCCCGGTCCCTCGATGAATGCCCCGATCCGCGACAGCACCGGGGCGCCTGCCACGACCAGCTCACCGAACACGCGCACCGTGCCGGACGTTGGCCGGATCAGGCCCATCAGCACCCGCAACGTCGTGGTCTTGCCGGCGCCGTTGGGACCGAGCAGGCCGACCACCTGCCCTCGTTCGACGCGGAAGCTCACGTCGTCCACGGCTCGGTACCCGTCGTCATACTCCTTGACCAGATCCTCGATGGCCACGGGCACGCCCGACAGCTCAGCGAGCACCGTCCGACGGCGACGACGACGGCGCCGCACCCCGGCGAGGAGAGCACCGAGGATCAGGATGGCCACCGCGGCCAGCCCAACCACCAGCCAGGCCCACGGCTGTCCCTCACGCAGGATTCGTCCGTCAATGGTGGCCACAGCGACGGTGGAGCCGGACACGGCAATCGTGTAGCTGCGTGGCGAGCCCGGCAGCCCGTACGCCAGATCGGTGGTCCCGACCTCCAGGACAAGCCGATCCCCAGCGGGCAGGTTCGACACGACGCCGGGCAGCGTCACGGTGACCGTTCGCGCGACCCCGGGCGTGAGCCCCGTGAGCCGGATCGGAGCGACCAGCCCGGCTGGCAGTGTGTCCGTCCCGTCAGCAGCGACGTGATGAGCCGATGCGAACAGGGTCGCGTCAGTGGCGCCATGCACCGTCACGTCCAGCGTGACCGTGGAGGAACCCGCCATGAGGAGGCTGGCCTCAAGAGGCTGGGAGGCGAACAGCGCCACCTGGCCCGGAATGGCGGTGAGGTTTCTTGAGCCGGTGAGCGTGGCGGCGGTGCTGAGCAGCCCGCCCAGACCGGGGACGGAGGTGACGGCGGCAGGGCTTCCCCCGGCCGGAGCGTAGATTGTCTGGGCCCGGCCGATGACAGCGACGCGCTGGGTCCTACCGCTCGAGTAGCCGCGATCAACCTTCAGGGTCTCTGACACGGTCCGTCCGGTGGCTGCGGAGATACCAGAACCTGGCACGGTGATGTCGAAGGAAGCGTCCACCTGTCCTTGGTGGAGCAGCACTGGGTCGAACCAGTCCTCCAGGTACTGCACGAGGTCCGGCGTGGAGGTCCCGCCGTCATGTCCGCCGGAACGCCAGATCACCTTCACCGGTATGCCGTTCGCCGCGATTCCCCTGGCGTTCGCCTGTGCCTGCCCGAGGGGAAAGAGCGAGTCCTGCTCACCCTGGCTGAGCAGGGTGGGGGCGGTGATCCGGCTCAGCACCCCAGCCGGGCTGGAGGCCTCCAGCAGCGCCAGGATCGACGCGTCGGGTTCGCCTGTGCTGGCCGCCTGCTGATAGGCCGCGCACAGGTCAGGGGCGAATCGACCGCAGGCTCCGCCCTTACGACCGGCCGCGGAGGCGAACAGCTCACCGGCCCACAGCTTCTTGAACACGCCGGGCTGGCCACCTGCGGCGTTCGGGAACAGAGCCTGCGACAGGTCATTCCACGTGATGTCCCCGGCCACTGCGTCCACGCGCTTGTCGTAGGCACCCAGCAACAAGGCCAGCCCACCGCCATACGAGGAACCGGCCACCCCGACGCGCGGATCACCCAGGGCGTCCTTACGCACCTGCGGCAAGGTCGCGAGATAGGAGACGAGCTTGGTGGCGTCGGCAACCTCATAGGTCGGGGCGTCGAGATGGATAAGCCCACCCGAGCGACCGAAACCCCGTGCGGTGTAGGCCAGCACAACGTAGCCATGCTGCGCCAGTGAGCGCGCCTCGGAGTCCAGATCGGCCTTCGACCCGCCAAATCCATGCGCCAGCAGGACCGCCGGCGCCGGCGTCGTCGCCGGAAAGTAGACGGTCGTGTCAAGCTGAACGGGGTTTCCGGCCTCGGGCGTGCCGGTGACGAAC
>DASVHT010000380.1:0-4724 GCA_036382455.1 Dermatophilaceae bacterium | reverse complement strand
CACTCCGTAGAAAACGCCGATGCCCAGCAGCGAGGTCACCTTGGCGACCATGACGTGAACCCGCTTCGGGGTGGACAGGAAGGTGCTGGTGATCGTCTTGTGGCGATACTCCGAGCCGATCGCCATCACGCCGACGACAAGGGTGAGCAGGTAGGCGAGGCTCAGGCCGGCGGTGTAGACGGTCGAGACCATCGCAGTGTTGTCAAGGCCGGGGAACGCCGGGCCGCCGCCACCGTTGCCGCCTTGCTGTCTGGAACCTGGCACGAACAGCGCGAAGATGACCGAGAACAGAGCGCCGGCAAGGAACACACCGATCGCCATACCCCACCACATCCGAGTGGTGAAGAACTTGCGGAACTCGGCCCTGACTGCGCCCGCCATCAGTGCGTCGCTCCTTCGTATGGCGCGACCGGTGTGGTCGCAGGGGGGTCCTGCCCGGGTATGCCGGTGCTTCCAGTGCTCCCGGCGAGGTTGCGGTTGCGGTTCTCCGGAGTCTCGGTCAGCTCGAAGAACAGCGCCTCAAGATCGGTTTGGTAGGCCCGCAGCTCGTGGATCGGCAGGTCGGCGCGCAACGCGATGTCGCCGACGCGGGCCATGTCATCGCCGATGGCCTCGAGAGTCGTCGCATCCGTGGCGTGCGCCTGAACGCCGGCAACCATCAGGGCCCTGACCAGCGCGGGAGCGTCGGTGGTGCGGACGATGGAACGCTTGTCGCCGTGCAGGTCCGCGACCGCGCCCTGCTGGATGAACCGCCCGTTGGCGATGATGATGACGTCGTCGACGGTCTGCTCGACCTCCGAGAGCATGTGGCTCGAGATGAGGATGGTCTTCCCCTGGCTGCTCAGGTGACGCAGGAGCAGCCGCAGCCAGCGAATGCCTTCGGGGTCAAGGCCGTTGGCCGGTTCGTCGAGCAGCAGCACCTGGGGGTCGCCAAGCAGTGCGGCCGCCAGCCCGAGACGCTGGCGCATGCCCATGGAGTAGCCGCCGGCGCGTTGGCGTGCCGCAGCCGGGATGCCGACCAGCTCGAGCATCTCGTCGACCCGCTTGCTCTCGATACCGGCGGTGTCGGCCAGAACCCGCAGGTGGTTGCGCCCGGAACGGCCCGGGTGGAAGTTGGTCGCTTCGAGCGCCGACCCGACGACACGCTGAGGTGTCCCGATCTCGCTATATCGCTCGCCGCCGATCGTCGCGATGCCACTGTCGGGTCGCACCAGGCCCAGCAACATGCGCAAGGTGGTGGTCTTGCCGGCTCCGTTGGGTCCCAGGAAGCCGGTAACCCGGCCGGGCTCGACGGTGAAGCTGAGGTTGTCCACCGCGGTGATGCTGCCGAACCTCTTGGTCAGGTCGCGCACCTCGATACGCGTCCCATGCTTTGTGGCGTCAGTCATGTGATCTCCCCAGCATGTTCATGCGATTACCCAACCACGCTGCTGCGACCTGCGCAGGGGTGGCTCAGCGATCTCTCAGCCTTCGGGTCGGTCTGGTCGTCGCAGCCATAGGATGTGCACACTATGACGGAGTGGTTGCTGGTCCTCGCCGGCGTGGGGCTGACCTTCGGGACCGCGGTCTTCGTCGCCGCGGAGTTCGCCTTCGTGGCCCTGGACAAGACAGCGGTCCAGAAGGCCATCGAGCAGGGGGATGTGGCCGCCAAACCGGTCCTGGCATCTCTGCGCCAGCTCTCGACCCAGCTGTCCGCCTCACAGGTCGGCATCACCGTCACCACACTGATCCTCGGCTATCTGGCGCAGCCTTCGCTCGGCAAGCTGCTGCGCACCCCTCTGACGGCGGCACACCTCCCGACGTCCGCCATTGATCCGTCCGCGACGGCGCTGGCCCTGCTCATTGCGACGCTGTTCTCGATGCTCTTCGGCGAGCTGCTGCCGCAGTTTCTCGGCATCTCTGCGCCGCTCGGAACAGCCAAGCTGGTGGCCCTGCCCGTGCGCGTATTCTCGGTCATCACCTGGCCCCTCATCTTTGTGCTCAATGGCTCGGCAAACCTGGTGCTCAAGGCTTTTGGCATCACCCCTCAAGAAGAGCTGTCCGGTGCCCGCACGCCTCGGGAGCTGGCGTCGCTGATCCGTCGTTCGGCCGAGGCGGGCACCATGGACAAGGGCACTGCGCGACTGGTGACCCGGTCGCTCGACTTCGGCGACCGCACCGCCGCCGACGTCATGACGCCACGCGTCCACTGCATGTCGATCGAGCGGACCGCCTCGGCGGGGGACGTCGTGAGGCTGGCCCGCACCACCGGTCACTCGCGGTTCCCCGTCATCGGCGAGGACTGGGACGACGTCGACGGGCTCGTCCATGTCAAGCGCGCGATTGCCGTTCCCCACGACCGCCGCAAGGACGTGCCGGTCTCGGCGCTCATGGTGGACGCGGTGATGGTGCCGGAGACGATCCGTCTTGACCCGTTGCTGCTCATGCTCCGTTCCGCGGGCCACCAGATGGCCGTTGTCGTGGATGAGTACGGGGGCACCTCAGGACTCGTGACGCTCGAGGACGTTATCGAGGAGATCGTTGGCGAGGTCAGCGATGAGCACGACCGCGCCCGCACCACGGGACGCATCAGCGCCAACGGGTCCTGGACGGTGCCCGGCCTCTGGAGACCCGACGAGGTGCGTGACCGGCTGGGCGCGCTGGTCCCGGACGGTCCGGCATACGAGACGATCGGCGGCTATGTCATGGCGTACCTGGGGCGGGTCCCCGTCGTCGGCGACGAGGTGTCCGTTCCCGGGTGGAGCGTGCGCGTCGATGCCATGGACGGCCGTCGCGTTGACCGGCTCCGGTTCACCCCCACCGAGGTCGAGTCCGCCAACCTTGCGAAGATCCCGCCGACCGATCCGTCCCGCGGCGGTGAGCCCGGATGAGCCACGCCGCCGCCCTGTGGCTATCGCTGTTGCTGCTGTTGGGCAATGCGTTCTTCGTCGGGGCCGAGTTCGCCGTGATGACCGCCCGGCGTTCACGGCTTGAGCCGCTGGCCGCTGCCGGCAGCAAACGCGCGAAGGTCAGCCTCGAGGCGCTCGGGCAGGTGGCGTCCTTGCTGGCAACGGCTCAGCTGGGGATCACGCTCTGCTCGGTCGGTCTGGGCGCCGTGGCCGAACAGGCCCTGCACGAGATGATCGCGCCGCCGTTGCATGCGCTCGGGGTCCCGGACTCGTTCAGCCTGCCGATCGCCTTGGCGCTGGCGTTGCTGATCGTGGCCTACCTGCACGTCGTCGTCGGTGAGATGGTCCCCAAGAACCTCGCCATCGCCGGTCCGGAAAGGGCGGCGCTGCTGCTGGCTCCCGTGCTGCTTTACGTCAGCACGGCTCTGCGGCCAGTGACCTGGCTGATGGAGAGTGTGGCCAAGGCTATGGTCCGGGCTCTGGGCGTCGAGCCCCGGGACGAGCTGACGTCAGCCGTCACCGCCGAAGAGGTCCAGTTCATCGTCGCCGAGAGCCATCGCCAGGGCCTGATCGAGTCCGAACGGCACGGCATGGCCCGGCGGGTGCTCGAGTTCAGCGACCGCGTGGCCGCTGACGTGGCGGTGCCGCTCAGCGAGCTGGTGACCCTGCCGTTGGGTGCCACTCCCGACGACGTCGAGCGTCTGGTCGCCAAACGTGGCTTCTCCCGTTTCGCCGTCAGCGATGCATCAGGCGAGGTCACGGGGTATCTGCACCTCAAGGACATCCTCTATGCCACCGACGCCCAGCACAGCAAACCGGTGCCCCTCAAGCGGGTGCGGCGCCTGGCCACAGTGCAGTCCGGCGACGAGGTCGAGGACGTGCTGGCCACGATGCAGCGCACCGGAGCCCACCTGGCCCGGGTCGTCGATGCCGACGGCGCCCTGACCGGCGTGGTGTTCCTCGAGGATGTGCTGGAAGAGCTCGTCGGCGAGGTCAGCGACGCCAGCCAGCGCTGACGCGTCATACATCTCGCCCGCCATCGCTCCCGCACTCCAGCCGGTGGCCCTTCCGCCTTTCGTCTGCCTTTCGGCTCGTGAAGTCGCAAAGATCGACTGGATCGGGCCTCGTTCGGTCGATCTCTGCGACTTCACCGCGGGTATTCCGGGTGCCTGTGGATGACGCCGATGTGGGCTCGGGACTTCGGGCAGTCTCGTTCCATGCCGCGCCGAACCCCGTTGCCCCCGGAGCTGGGCCGCCGACCGTTCACGGTTGCCGAAGGGCACGCGAAGGGTCTCGCGGAGGGGCGCCTTCGGTGCGGTGACCTCTCCCGTCCGGCATACGGTGTGCGACGGTCGGGACCAACCGAGGATCTGGCCGATCTGGCCAAGGCCGCGGAGCTGGTGCTTCCTGCCGGCATCGCCTTCTCCCACCTGACCGCCGCTCGCACACTTGGGCTTCCGGTTCCGCGTCGGTGGACGCCGACCGAGCCCCTTCACGTCATGAATGTGACGGCCGCCCCCAAGATTCGGCGGGCCGGCTGCGAGGGACATCGTGGCCTGGAGTCCAGGCGGGTCGTGTTGCGCAACGACATGCGGGTCGTGAGCCCGGAGGAAACGTGGTGCGATCTGGCGGCGATGGGGATCCTGGATCTGGACGAGCTCATTGTGCTTGGAGATGCCGTCGTCCACCATCGACGCGGGATCCAACTCGACCAGCTGACCGCGGCGGTCACTCGGCGACGGGGCGCTCGGGGCCGGCGGATCATGGTCGAAGCACTGCCGCAGCTCAGAGCACGCAACAACTCGCCGATGGAGACCAGGGCTCGGCTGCTCTTCC
>DASVHT010000379.1:0-4832 GCA_036382455.1 Dermatophilaceae bacterium | reverse complement strand
ACCAGCAGCTCGCCGGTTCCGGTACCGAAGTGGATCTTCGGGACGTCAAGGTCACTCACCGCGGACAAGGCCACTCGCGAGTGCGGTTGCACGTAGGTCTCGTAGTCCTTTCGTGACAGCACGCCCACCCACGAGTCGAACAGCTGCACGACCGATGCCCCGGCCTGCGCCTGCACGCGGAGCATCGCCCCGGAGATCTGTGCCAGTCGCGCGCACAGGGCGTTCCACAGATCTGGGTCGCCGTGCATCATGGCCTTGGTGTGTTCGTGGTTCTTGGACGGCCCCCCTTCGACCAGGTACGACGCGAGCGTGAACGGTGCACCGGCGAACCCGATCAACGGCGTCGCGCCGAGCTCGTCGAGCACGAGGCGCACGGCCTCGGTGATATAGGGGAGGTGCTCAGGCGTCAGCTCCGGAAGGCGGTCGAGGTCGGCGCGCTCCCGGAACGGCTTGGCCACCACCGGCCCCACCCCCGGGACGATGTCAAGATCGACGCCGACGGCGGCCAACGGCACGACGATGTCGCTGAACAGGATCGCTGCATCAACCCCGTGTCGGCGTACTGGCTGCATCGTGATCTCTGCGACCAGCTCAGGCCGACGGCAGGAGTCGAGCATGCCCACGCCCTCGCGCACCTTGCGGTACTCCGGCAGCGACCGGCCCGCCTGACGCATGAACCAGACCGGCGTGTGCGGCACGCTCTGACGTCGGGCTGCCCTGACCAGGGCGCTGTCACGGGGGCTCTTCGCGGGGGACATCACACGCAGATCCTCCCACGGGCAGACGAAGGCTCAGACCGCGATGGCAACCACCCCGACCAGGGTCATGACGACGCCGACGGCCTGGATCCGGCGCAAGCGCTCGCCCAGGATCAACCTCGCCCAGAACACCGTCGCAACCGGATAGAGCGAACCGAGCACGCTGGCCACGCTGACCATCCCCCGCGACGAGGAGAAGGCGAAGAGCGCGTTCGCGGTGACGTCTCCCAGACCAATGACCGTGAGCGCGGGGAGGTCGTGAACACGGGCTCCGCCCACCGAACGGGCCATCAGTCCTGCGACGACGAACAGCGCAACGCTGGTCAGCCGCATGGTCCACAACGTCTCCAACAAAGCGAAGCGGGCTCCTCTGTCAAGGCAGAAGAGGGCCATCCCGAAGAACGCCGCCGCCACAGCAGCCAGGACCACCGGACGCGCGGGAAGGGCGCCGGTCAGCTCTGGTCCGGAGGCCAGTGCCGCGCCGGCCACCGCAACGGCCATCCCGACCCACGCGGTCACACTCGGCTCTTCCCCGGTGAGCAGCCCCAGGAACACCGGGACGAGAGCTCCCAGGGATGAGATCGGCGCGACGACCCCCATCGTCCCCGAGGCCAAAGCGGTGTAGAAGCACACCAGTCCGGCCGCTCCGGCCACGCCGGCTGCGATCGACCACAGCGGGCCGTTCCCGCTGAAGGATGGTGAGAAGCCGGTATGCCGCACGAGCAGGATGGCGCTCAGCGCGACCAAGGCGGCGCCCTGGGTCAAGGCCACGACCGCAGGCGGCGCCATGGTCCGCGCCTTGAGACCAGCGAAGAAGTCAGAGGTGCCCCAGACCGCACTCGAGGCCAGGGCCAGCAGAGGCAACATCGCCGAACCGTATCCCGGCGTGCCGAGGCGCCATCGGGAGACCGGCCGACATAGGCTCCGATGGTGGGCAGTCGTAGCGCCTCTGGCGAGAGCTCCGCCGAATTTGCACAGGCCGTTCGTGACCTGCGCCTCGCTGGTTCACGCCCAGAGGTCCGCCTCACAGAAGTGCCCGCCCCCAGCCGGATCGCTCCATACGCTGTGGCCCTGTCCGCAGAGGTCATTACAGCAGGGGCCTCCGATGAGGGAGATGAGCTGGCCTCAGGCCGTTTCGTCCTCCTGCACGACCCCTCCGCGCCCGAGCCGTGGGACGGGGTATGGCGCGCAGTGACCTTTGCCCGCGCCGAGCTCGAGCCTGAGCTGGCCAACGACCCCATGCTCGGCGCCGTGGGGTGGTCATGGTTGATGGACGCGCTCGAGCACCATGGCGCCCACTACGTGGCCGAGGGTGGCACCGTCACGCGGGTCGTCTCCGAGACCTTCGCCAACCTGGATGATCGCAAGGCGACCGTGGAGATGGAGATTCGGGCCTCCTGGACACCCACGGGCCCCGACCTCGCTGTTCACCTGGATGCCTGGACCGACCTCCTGTGCACGATTGCCGGCCTCCCGCCACTGCCCGAGGGCGTCGTGGCCCTGCCAGGGCAACGTCGTTGAACACCGGGCAGTTGCTCCCGGCCGCCCGGGTGACTTCTGCGGTCAATAGATTGACCCCGTGACCACCGGATCCAGCACCACCCCAGAACCGTCAGTCGCGTCAGATCACGCAAGCGAGGCAGATACGGACCTTGTGGACCCCCCGGTTCTCGTGCTCCTGGACGTGCCGGCAGACGGCGTTCCGGATGTGGTCGTGGATGAGCGGGAGCTCGCAGGCGCGGCCCGGGCCATCGCCGCCGGGTCCGGACCGGTGGCCATCGACGCGGAGCGGGCGTCCGGCTACCGCTACGGGCAGCGGGCGTATCTGATCCAGCTCCGGCGCGAGGGGTCGGGCACCTGGCTGGTCGACCCGATCGCCTGCCCCGACCTCTCGCCCATCTCCGATGTCATCGCCGACGTCGAGTGGATCCTGCATGCCGCAACCCAGGACCTGCCGTGCCTGGCGGAGGTCGGCCTGCATCCCACCCGCCTCTTCGACACCGAGCTCGCTGGGCGCCTGATAGGTCTCCCCCGTGTCGGACTCGGCGCGGTCGTCGAGCACTACCTCGGACTGCACCTGGCCAAGGAGCACTCGGCTGTGGACTGGTCGACCCGGCCGCTACCGGAGCCCTGGTTGCGCTACGCCGCCCTCGACGTCGAGGTGCTCGGCCAGGTCCGAGATCTCATGGCCGCCGACCTGGCCGGGCAGGACAAGATGCCCTGGGCCGAGCAGGAGTTCGATGCGCTCACGCGATTCACCGGCCCCCCTGTCCGGGTCGAGCCCTGGCGCCGCACCTCGGGGATGCACAAGGTCCGCAACCGCCGTGGCGCCGCGATGGTCCGTGAGCTGTGGCAGACCCGGGACGCCATAGCCATCGAACGCGACGCCGCCCCCGGCAGGGTCCTGCCCGACGCCGCGCTGATCGACCTTGCCATCAAGGGGCCGAGGTCTGGTGCCGACATCAAGGACGGCCCCGGCGCGCGATCCGTACGCCGATACCAGCGTCGGTGGCTCAGCGCGCTGGATCGCGCCCGCTTGCTGCCCGAGACGGATCTGCCTGTTCTCACCCCGCACTCGGACGGTCCGCCACCTGCGCGCGCCTGGGCCGATCGCGATCCGGTCGCCGCCGCCCGGCTCGCGCAAGCCCGCGCAGTCCTGGGACAGTTCGCGAAGACCCGAAACATCCCCATCGAGAACGTGCTGTCTCCGGATACCATCCGCCGGGTGCTGTGGTGTCCCCCGCCCGACTCGACACTGCAGTCGATCTCAGCGGCCTTGCTCGCACTGGGTGCCCGTCAGTGGCAGGTCGACATCGCCAGCCCCATTCTCGAGGAAGCCATCAACCGGCCCGCCGAGACGACCACGGAGATTGCCGTCGAGGTTACCGCCGAGGTTACTGGCGAGTAGCATCGCTCTCGTCCGTCGCTGTCGTCCATAGCTGTTCCATCGCAATCCGAGCCATCGTCCTGTTCAGGACCGGCTCATCCAGGGAGGCCCCCGTGACCAGAGCTCTGCGCGAGGTCGTATTCGTCGACGGCGTACGCACGCCCTTCGGCAAGGCTGGCGACAAGGGAATGTACGCCCAGACGCGCGCCGATGACCTCGTCATCAACTGCATCCGCGAGCTGCTGCGCCGCCACCCCGAGCTGCCTCCGGAACGCGTGGAGGAGGTGGCTATCGCCGCGACCACCCAGATCGGCGACCAGGGTCTGACCCTGGGACGTGTCGCGGCGCTGCTTGCCGGTCTGCCGATCACCACCCCCGGCTACTCCATCGACCGCATGTGCGCCGGCGGGATGACCGCAGTGACGAGCGTCGCCTCAGCCATCGCGTTCGGCTCGGCCGAGATCGCCATTGCTGGAGGGGTCGAGCACATGGGCCGCCACCCGATGGGAGAGGGCGTCGACCCCAACCCGCGGATCATGTCCGAGAGGATCGTCGACCCGTCGGCCCTGGTCATGGGCTCGACCGCCGAGAACCTCCACGACCGCTTTCCGGCTCTGACGAAGGAGCGCTGCGACGCCTACTCCGTCGCCAGCCAGGACAAGTTCGAGCGTGCCTACGCCGAGGGCAACATCGCACCCGACCTGGTCACGGTTGCCACGCGACACACCGAGCTCGGATACGGCCTTGCCACGAAGGACGAGCCCCCGCGACCCGGAACCACGATGGAGAACCTGGCCGGGCTCAGAACGCCGTTCCGCGCCCACGGCAAGGTCACGGCCGGCAACAGCGCGGGGCTGAACGACGGCGCGACCGCGTGCATCGTGGCCTCGGCCGATGCGGCCGAAGCGCTGGGGCTGCCCGTGCGGATGCGGCTGGCGTCCTACTCCTTCGTCGGGGTCGAGCCCGAGGTCATGGGCATCGGCCCGGTGCCGGCGACCGAGAAGGCACTCAGGCAGGCAGGTCTGAGCATCCAGGACATCGGACTGTTCGAGCTGAACGAGGCGTTCGCCGTCCAGGTGCTCGCGTTCCTGGACCACTTCGGCATGGCCGACGACGACCCTCGGGTCAACCTTTTCGGCGGCGCGATCGCCACGGGCCACCCGCTGGCCAGCTCCGGAATCCGCCTG
>DASVHT010000378.1:0-5276 GCA_036382455.1 Dermatophilaceae bacterium | reverse complement strand
CGCGTGGCCAGCGCGCTGGTGCTCGGCTCGGGAGCGACGGCGCGCTCAGTGGTGGCCGCGCTTGCGACGTTGGGGTGTCAGAGGGTGACGTTCGCGGTGCGCTCGTCCGCGCGGCCGCAGACCTTGGACCAGGCGCGAGGCGCCGGGCTCGAGGTCGACGTCGTGGGGCTGGGCCAGGTCGTGGATCGGGTCGGCGACGCACCGCTTGTCGTGAGCACCCTGCCTGCCGACGCCCTGGGTGCAAGCACGGCAACGGCCGGGTTGCTGCCCGAGGGTCTGCGGATGCAGGGTCAGCTCCTGCTGGACGTGGTCTACGCCGGCTGGCCGACAGGGCTGGCCCGGACGTTCGAGGAAGCTGGGGCGAGTGTGGTGTCCGGGTTCGAGGTCTTGGTCCATCAGGCTGCCGAGCAGGTGCACCTGATGACCGGCCTGCCCGCGCCCGTCGAGGCGATGCGGGCCGCCGGACTCGCCTCGATGGGGTCGCGATGACTTTCGTGCTCCCGCCGCAGGCCGCCGCGTGGTGGGCGGTCACCCTGCTGGCCCTCGTGGGCGCCGGGGTCGGCGCCTGGCTGACCAAGGTGCTGGCTGATGCGACCTACCGTCGCCCCGAGGAACGCGGTCAGCCGTTGCCCGCTCACCCCTGGTGGCTCGTCATCGCCGTGGCAGTCGCGTGGGCGAGCCTGACGTTCCGCCTTGGTGGCCACGCGCAGTGGTCCCTGCTCCCGGCATACCTCTATCTGGGTGCAGTCGGTGCCGCGCTCACGCACATCGATATCGACGTGCACAGGTTGCCTGACCTGATCGTCCTGCCGTCGTACCCGATTGTGTTCGTGCTCCTTCTGGTTCCCACCGTGGTGAGTGGCCAGTGGGGTGCGTTGGCGCGCGGTGTGTTGGCCGGGCTCGCGCTCTTTGTGGGCTATCTCGTGCTGGCTCTGGTCTCGCCCGGAGGTGGGGGACTGGGCCTGGGTGACGTGAAGCTCGCCGGTGTCCTGGGCCTGTTGCTGGGATGGCTGGGCTGGGGCCCGGCGATCGTCTCCGTTCTCGCGGCCTTCGTCATCGGTGGCGTCATTGCCCTGATCCTGCTTCTGGTGGGCCGTGCGAGCCGTTCGTCCCACGTGGCTTTCGGTCCCTCGATGATTCTGGGTGCGTGGGTGGCGTTGATGTTTCCCGTCCAGGTCTTGACGGGCTGACCTGCTCTGCCCGCTCGCTGTGGCAGGATCTCGCCCATGCTGCGTTGGTTGACTGCCGGTGAGTCCCATGGCCCCGCCCTGCTGGCAACGCTCGAAGGACTGCCAGCAGGCGTCGAGCTCACCACCACCGACATCGCGGCAGCGCTCGCCCGCCGCCGGCTCGGCTTTGGCCGCGGCGCCCGGATGGCGTTCGAGCAGGACGCCGTCGAGCTCCTCGGCGGGGTCCGTCATGGCCTGACGATTGGGTCGCCGGTGGCGATCCGTATCGGCAACTCCGAATGGGCCAAGTGGCAGGCGGTGATGAGTCCGGATCCTGTGGCTGCCGACGCTCTGGCCGCCGCGGACGATGTGGGCTCACCTCAGGAGATCGCCAGGAACAAACCGCTGACCCGGCCCCGTCCCGGTCACGCCGACCTGGTGGGCATGCAGAAGTACGGTTTCGACGACGCCCGCCCTGTCCTGGAACGTGCCTCGGCGCGCGAGACGGCGGCCAGGGTCGCCCTCGGCTCCGTCGCGTCGGCCTTCCTCACGCAGGCTTATGGCATTTCCCTGGTCTCGCACACCGTGGCCATCGGCACGGCTGGGGTTGGTCCCGATGCCGAGCTCCCGCGGCCGGACCAGGTCGATGCGCTCGACGCCGATCCGGTCCGGACGCTGGACGTCAGGGGTTCGATCGCGATGGTGGCCGAGGTGGAGGCCGCCAAGAAGGACGGCGACACGCTCGGTGGCGTCGTCGAGGTTCTGGCCTACGGAGTGCCGCCCGGTCTCGGGTCCTACGCCCACTGGGACCGTCGTCTGGACTCGCAGCTGGCCGCAGCCCTGATGGGCATCCAGGCGATCAAGGGCGTGGAGATCGGCGACGGCTTCGTCACCGCGACCCGCCGCGGATCCGCCGCGCACGACGAGCTCGACCGTCACGAGGACGGCATCATCCGCCGGCGGACCGGCAGGGCAGGCGGCACCGAGGGTGGTATGTCGACCGGTGACGTCCTGCGCGTACGCGCGGCGATGAAGCCGATCAGCACGGTACCCAAGGCGCTTGCCACCGTCGACCTGGCCACGGGGGAGGCCGCGACGGCCATCCACCAGCGCTCGGACGTCTGTGCCGTGCCGGCGGCGGGGGTTGTCGCCGAGGCCATGGTCGCCCTGGTCCTGGCCCAGGCCTGCCTCGAGAAGTTCGGCGGCGACAGTGTGGCTGAGACCTCGAGGAACCACCGCGGCTACCTGGACGCGATCCCGGAGCGGCTGCGTTCGTGGTGAGCGATGGTGCGCAAATGCTGAGCCAGGGTGCTCTCGTGAGTCCGGGTGTGGTCCTCATAGGGCCGCCCGGATCTGGTAAGACCACGGTTGGACGCGCGCTCGCCGCCCTGTTGGGGGTCGAGCATCGCGACACCGACCAGGCCATAGAGGTCCAACAGGGGCGATCGATCTTGGACATCTTCGTCGATGACGGGGAGCATCGCTTCCGCGAGCTCGAGCGGGCTGAGGCTGCGTCCTCTCTCGCATCCCACCCAGGGGTGCTGTCGCTGGGTGGGGGCGCGGTGATGGACCCGGTGACGGCGGCTGCCCTCGTAGGGCGCACCGTCGTGTTTCTTGACGTCGGCATCGCTGACGCCGCCAAGCGCGTGGGGCTTGACCGGAGCCGCCCCTTGCTGGCCGTGAACCCGAGGGCGCAGTGGATCCGGATGATGGAGGTGCGTCGCCCGACCTATGAGCGGCTCGCGACGTTCACAGTCCAGACCGCCGGACGCGATCCGCAGGACATCGCCGCCGAGATCGCGCAACGACTGGGGGTGTCAGGATGAGTGATCCGACCCGCATCCGTGTCGGCGAGGGCAGCGGCTCGGCATACGACGTCGTGATCGGGACCGGACTGCTCGGGGAGCTGCCGGGTCTGCTCGGTTCCGGCGTCGAACGGGTGCTCGTCGTCCACCAGCGCGCCCTGCTCGCCACCGCGCAGGCTGTCAGCGATGACCTGGGGGCGCAGGGCTTTTCGACCTTCGTCGTCGAGGTGCCCGACGCCGAGGAGGCCAAGTCTGCAAAGGTCGCCGCATCTCTGTGGGGGGTCCTGGGGCGGTCCGGTTTCACGCGCTCCGACGCGGTCGTCGGCGTTGGCGGTGGCACCGTGACGGACCTCGCGGGCTTCATCGCCGCCACGTGGATGCGAGGGGTCGCGGTGGTCCTTGTGCCGACCACCCTGCTCGCCATGGTGGATGCCGCGGTGGGCGGCAAGACCGGCATCAACACCGCTGAGGGCAAGAACCTCGTGGGAGCATTCCATCCCCCGGCGGGCGTCCTGTGCGACCTTGCGGCGCTGAGGACGTTGCCTCCCAGAGACTTCGTGTCCGGGATGGCCGAGGTCATCAAGTGTGGCTTCATCGCGGACCCGGTGATCCTCGAGCTCGTGGAGAAGGACCCGCAGGGGACAGGAAGCGGCGATGGAGCGGCCGTGCGCGAGCTCATCGAGCGGTCGGTCACGGTCAAGGCGGGAGTGGTGACCAAGGACCTCAGGGAGTCCTCGCTGCGCGAGATCCTGAACTACGGCCACACGTTCGCCCACGCGATCGAGCAGGTGGAGCACTACTCATGGCGACACGGTGAGGCGGTCAGCGTGGGCATGGTCTATGCAGCCGAGCTTGCGCGTCTGGCCGGCGGCCTGGACGCCGCGGTGGTGGATCGACACAGGTCGGTCCTCGCCGGTGTGGGACTGCCGACGAGCTACCGCGCGGACCGATGGCCCAAGCTGTTCGAGGCCATGAAGCGTGACAAGAAGACCCGCGGATCGCTGCTCCGCTTCGTGGTGCTCGACGGTCTGGCCAGGCCGACGCGCCTCGAGGGTCCTGACCCGTCGTTGTTGCGCGACGCGTACAGCGAAGTGAGCTCGGAGCAGCAGCACTGAGCCGGACTGCTGCGCCGCAGTCCGGGGCTTTCTGGCAAAAGCGTTCAGAAACTCCTGTAATCTTGACCAATCCGGCCGAAACGGGCGGAATACCCGGCGAGGCGTGGAAAGGAACAGATGCGGAGGTGCTGGAAGGCGATCAGCGCCGTCTCGGCGCTCTGCGTCGTCCTGCTCGCGCTCGCACTTCTGCTGTTCCCCCCGGGTGCTGCCATTGCGGTCCCGTCAGGCCTGACCGGCTGGCATCCCGGCTCCGGTGCGCGCGAAGCCCTCACCCGCACCTATGACGCCAACCGACTTGCCATGCAGGCCGCGGGGGCGCCTTACGCGCAGTGGGCTGGGCAGGATCGGCAGTTCCTGACGTTCGACCCGCGGGGCAACGGCCGCATCGTGGAGGTGTTCGGTGATCTGGGGGCGGCAGACCGGATCGCGGTTCTGGTGCCAGGGGTCGCCACCCGCGCGGACAACTTCAACACCGGCCTAGGGGACGTTCGCGACCGCGCCCCGGCGGTGCAGGCCCAGGCCCTGTTCGATGCGGCTACCGCAGCAGCACCGAGCCAGCGCGTCGCAGTCATCGCCTGGCTGGGGTACGACGCGCCACAAGGCGTCGGTCGGGATGCGGCGCGCGAAGAGCTGGCCCGAGCCGGTGCCACCTCCCTGGACTCGTTCGCCAAGGACCTGGCGTCCCTGCGCCCGAGCGCACAGGTGACGGTGGTCGGGCACAGCTACGGGTCGGTGGTCGCCGGACTGGCTGCCTCCGATCTGCCGTCGCAGGTGAAAGACCTCGTCGTGGTCGGCAGCCCGGGCATGGGTGTCTCCCGAGCCGCGGACCTGCACACGTCTGCCCACGTCTGGGCGGGCCAGTCCGCACGGGACTGGATCGACTGGTTGCCGACCTTCAGTGTGTGGGGCGCGGGGCACGGCACGATGCCTGCGACACCCGGCTTCGGCGACACGGTGTTCGGCACGGGTGGGGTCACCGACCATGACCATTACCTCGCGCCTGGCACCCAGTCGCTCAGCAACATCGTCAAGATCGTGCTGGGACAGGATTACTCGGTTACCGGACCGGATTCCTCCGCCCTACCCGGTCAGGTGCGCTCGAACTGATCCGACACCAGGTTGCCGACACCAGGGTTGCCGACACGAGTGTTGCCTAGACTCTCGGGCATGACGGCGTCGCTGGTGTA